>DRFG01000021.1 GCA_011050655.1 Roseobacter sp. | reverse complement strand
TTCATGTCTGGCAACATGATGAAGGTAACGCCGGTCAAGGCATTTGATGACACGCAGTACCAGATCGGCCCTGTTACGCGTCGTGCCCGCGAGATGTACTGGGACTGGGCCGAATCGGAACGCAGCTAGCCCGTGGCTCCAGGACCAGACATCCAGTGGAAAGGCTCAGAATAATGATCAAGGCGATTTTTGTCCGTTCAATTTGTGCCAGTCCGATCGGAGAGCAAGATGCGTAAATTTATGGTAGTGCTGGATGATAGCCGGGAATGCTTGAACGCTATGCGGTTTGCTGCGATGCGGGCCTCAAAGTCGGGCGGCGGTGTGGTCGTGCTTTCGGTTATCCCGCCGGATGAATTCAACCATTGGATCGGGGTGGCAGAAGTGATGCGTGAAGAGGCGCGCGAACGTATCGAAGTACATTTCGAAGTGTTCGCCAAATGGATGCGCGACAGATTGAATGTCGAACCCGAACTAGTGATCCGCGAAGGCGTCATCGTTGACGAAATTATAGACCAACTCGACGCTGACCACGAGATTGGCGTATTGGTATTGGGCGCAGGCACCGACAAAAAATCTGGCCCCGGCCCCTTGGTCACACAACTATCGCGCAATGCAGGTTCATTGCCCGTGCCGATTACCATCGTGCCGGGCGACATGAGCAAAGAACGGCTAGAGATGATAACGTGAAGATGCGCGCCCGATTTAGAATCGTTCCAAACCTTGACTTGAGCGCATTCAGACCGCATATCTGAACCAACCCCGTACAGGAGCATGTGATGTTTATTCAAACCGAATCCACGCCCAACCCAGCGACGCTTAAGTTTCTTCCCGGCCAGACCGTGCTTGAAATCGGTACCGCTGATTTCCCTGCCCCCGAGGCGGCAAGCACATCACCGCTCGCCACCCGCCTGTTTACAGTCGAAGGCGTCACCGGCGTCTTTTTCGGAACAGATTTCGTTACCATCACCAAAGCGGATGCGATCGAGTGGGATCACCTGAAGCCAGCCTTGCTAGGCGCAATTATGGAGCATTTCCAGTCCGGCCAACCGGTCATGGAAACAGGTCACGACCATGTGTCGGGTCATGCAGAGCACACTGGGGAAGACGGCGCAATCGTCGGCCAGATCAAGGAACTGCTCGACAGTCGTGTACGCCCTGCGGTGGCGCAAGATGGCGGAGATATCACGTTCCACGGGTTCGAGCGCGGCGTGGTTTATCTGCACATGCAAGGTGCCTGCGCAGGCTGCCCTTCTTCGACGCTCACGTTGAAAATGGGCATCGAAAATCTGCTCCGTCACTATATCCCAGAAGTGACTGAGGTACGCCCGGTTGCCTGAAAAGCCACTGATACTGGCGTTTGACACATCGGCCGCACATTGTGCGGCCGCTTTGCTGTCCGGCGAATACGTTCTTGCCAGCGTCGAAGAACCGATGGCCAAAGGTCAGGGTGAACGTCTGCTTGGGCTATGCCGCGAAATTCTGGATAGCGCCGGTGTGGATTATAGTGACCTCACTGCGATAGCGGTAGGGATCGGACCAGGTAATTTTACCGGTATTCGAATTTCTGTATCCGCCGCTCGCGGGCTCGCGCTTGGCCTCGGGATCCCCTCGATCGGAGTTTCGCGGCTAGAAGCACTGGCATATGGCAACTCGGGCACAGTGATCTCTTGCATTGACGCGCGGCAAGAGAAACTTTTCATTCAGCCCTTTGGTACGTCGGATGATCCTGCGCCTATGATGTGCGGAATGGACGACCTTCCCAAGCTCCCCAACCATTCGGAGCCGACATGCGTCGGATTTCAAGCTGAACGGCTCGCCAATTATTACAACGGCAAGGTCGGCCTTGGCTGCCTACCTATTGCCGAAGCGACGGCACGCATCGCTGCAACCAGACTTGTCCGTGTAAACCCCCGGCCCGCACCGTTGTATTTGCGGCCCGCGGACGCAGCACCTGCACGTGATACCCCACCTGCAATCTTGCCATGACACCCGAGAGGCTTGCACAAATTCATGCAGCGGCCTTTACCCCTGACCGACCGTGGAACGCTGCTGAATTTGAGGCACTTATGGCATCGCGGTTTGTCACTGTCTTTACCCAACCCGACGGTTTTGCTCTTACCCGACTGATAGTCGACGAAGCCGAGCTCTTGACCCTTGCTGTCATTCCTGCGGTTCAGGGGCAAGGCACAGGGCGACGGCTTTTGACCGCTTGGCTTGATGAGCTGGCGACAGCACACGCCCGAACTGCCTTTCTAGAAGTAGCCGCCGACAATCTTGGCGCGATACACCTTTATACCAGCCTCGGCTTTCAGATCAGCGCGACACGGCAGGGCTATTACCTGCGCAAAGATACGGCGGCTATGGATGCCTTGGTTCTTTCGCGCGAAGTAACGCATAGTCATTTACCGGTTTCACCGCCTAAAGGTTGAGAAACTGGTTGACCCTACCCACCGGCTAAGCAGTATCGTACAACTTATCGACGGGTTCCTGCAAAGGCACGGCCTCGCGTCCGGGTACTGGTACTGCGCCAATACCCCAACACTATAAACTTGGGAGACACTCCATGACCCTTATGACCAAATTTCTCGGTGCTGTAGCGGCAACCGCGCTTAGTGCTGGTGCCGTCCTTGCTGAACCTGCGCTGATCTTCGACCTTGGCGGTAAGTTTGACAAATCCTTTAACGAAGCTGCCTTCGGTGGTGCCCAGCGATGGGCCAAGGAAACTGGCAACACCTTCCGCGAAATCGAGCTGCAATCAGAAGCCCAGCGTGAACAGGCACTGCGCCGCTTTGCCGAGGCCGGATCTAACCCGATCATCATGACCGGCTTTGCCTTCGGTGATGCGTTGGGTCAGGTTGCTGGTGATTACCCAGACACGGATTTCGTAATCATTGACATGGTCGTTGATGCCCCCAACGTCCGATCCGTCGTGTTCAACGAACATGAAGGATCGTATCTCGTTGGCATGATGGCGGCCATGGCATCAAAAACCAACACCGTCGGCTTTATCGGAGGGATGGACATCCCCTTGATCCGTAAGTTCGCTTGTGGATACGCCCAAGGCGTAAAGGCCGCCAACCCCGATGCAACCGTAATATCCAACATGACCGGCACTACACCCGCTGCATGGAATGACCCTGTCAAAGGGTCAGAGTTGACAAAGGCCCAGATTAGCCAAGGCGCTGACGTAATTTACGCCGCTGCGGGTGGCACGGGGGTCGGTGTGCTGCAAACTGCGGCCGACGAAGGCATTCTTTCGATCGGGGTAGACAGCAACCAGAACTACCTGCACCCCGGCAAGGTGCTGACGTCCATGCTCAAGCGGGTTGATAACGCTGTATATGACGCGATGTCGGACGGTCCCGGAATGGAAAAAGGGTTCAACGTCATGGGGGTTGGCAATAACGGCATCGGCTACGCAATGGATGACAACAACAAGGACCTTGTTACGCCCGAAATGAAGGCTGCTGTCGACGATGCCGCGGCCAAGATCTCGGATGGTTCACTCGAAGTACACGATTACATGGCTGACGATAGCTGCCCTAATCTGAGCTTCTGAAAGTGAGCGCCCAAACCACCAGGGAGCGGCAGGCAATTGCCGCTCCTGCGATTGAGCTGAAGGGCATCTCTAAAGCATTCGGCCCGGTGCAAGCCAATAAAGACATTTCCATCCGCGTGATGCCTGGAACGATCCACGGGATTATCGGAGAGAACGGTGCCGGTAAATCGACCCTCATGTCTATCCTCTATGGCTTTTACAAAGCCGATAAAGGCGAGATATTCATAGCTGGCAAGAAAACAGACATTCGCGATAGTCAGGCGGCAATCGCCGCAGGCATCGGCATGGTATTCCAACACTTCAAACTGGTAGAAAACTTTACGGTTCTCGAAAACATAATTTTGGGTGCGGAAGACGGGCGCTTGCTGAAACCGTCGTTGGCCAAAGCACGTAAAAGCCTTTTGAAGCTGGCGGATGATTATGGGCTGAAGGTCGACCCCGACGCGCTGATTCAGGATATCGGGGTGGGCATGCAGCAGCGTGTCGAAATCCTCAAGGCGCTGTATCGTCAGGCCGATATCCTGATCTTGGATGAACCAACCGGGGTGTTGACCCCTGCCGAAGCTGACCAGCTGTTTCGCATCTTGGGACGTCTGCGATCCGAAGGCAAAACCATCATCCTGATCACCCATAAACTGCGCGAGATCATGGAAGCCACTGACACGGTTTCAGTTATGCGCCGAGGAGAAATGACCGCGACGGTCAAGACCGCCGATACATCACCGGCTGCGTTGGCAGAGCTGATGGTGGGCCGTAAGGTTCTGTTACGTGTCGACAAAAAGCCAGCGGTACCGGGCGATGTCATCCTTGATATAGAAGGGCTACGTGTCGTTGATGAAAAGGGCGTTGAACGCCTGCGTGGAATCGATTTGCAAGTCCGAGCCGGAGAAATTTTGGGGGTTGCTGGCGTGGCCGGAAATGGCCAATCCGAGCTGCTTGAGGTTCTGGGCGGTTATCAGACGGGAAAGGGAATAGTGCGCGTAAACGGGCAATTACTGGACCTGACCGGCAAACTATCCGATGGCCAATCGCGGCGTAATCACGGCATTGCGCACGTCCCAGAAGACCGTCAACGCGAGGGTCTGATCATGGAGTATCAGGCATGGGAGAATGTGGCATTCGGATATCATAACGACCCCGCCTATCGCAGCGGTTTTCTGATGAACAACGCCGCTATCAAGGACGATACTGCCGAAAAGATGGAGCGTTTCGATGTGCGCCCGCCAAACCCCAGACTGGCTGCGAAAAACTTTTCCGGGGGCAACCAGCAAAAAATAGTGCTGGCACGCGAAATCGAACGAAATCCCGATTTGCTGTTGATCGGGCAACCGACCCGTGGCGTTGATATCGGTGCTATCGAATTTATCCACGAACAAATTGTGGCTTTAAGGGATCAAGGCAAGGCGATCTTGCTGGTTTCGGTCGAGCTTGAAGAAATTCTCGCGTTGAGTGACCGTGTGGCCGTCATGTTTGATGGTCAATTGATGGGTGTCCGCGACGCGAGCAAGACCGATGAGAAGGAGTTGGGTCTGTTGATGGCGGGTATCACCGACACCAAAGCGCCTCATTCAGTCCGCGAGATTGAACAAAATCTTGCCCATGCGGGCGGCGACCCGCACAAGGAGCTTTGATGTGGACGTGATGCCAAAATGGGCCGAAATCGTCCTAGTGCCCCTTATCTCTTTGTTGTTTGCGGCGGGTCTATCGGCGCTGGTTATCCTCGGAATTGGGGAAGATCCGGTGGCGGCGGTCAAGCTGATGGTCACTGGTGCCTTGGGTAGCACCTATGGCTGGGGCTATACGCTGTATTACGCTACCAACTTCATGTTCACCGGGCTATGTGTGGCAGTCGCGTTTCACGCACGGCTGTTCAATATCGGCGGCGAAGGTCAGGCCATGTTGGGCGGTCTGGGTGTTGCACTTGCCAGCCTTTACATCCCGTGGCCGCACTGGACCCTTGCCTTGGTCGGTGCCGCGACGATGGCCGCGCTTTTTGGGGCCGCTTGGGCTGCGATTCCCGCATTCTTGCAGGCTAAACGCGGCAGCCACATTGTCATTACCACGATAATGTTCAACTTTATCGCGGCAGCGGTCCTAAATTATATTCTGGTCAACATGATGCGCCCCCAAGGCAGTATGGACCCAGCGACAGCGCGGTTTCCGGACGCGACAAAACTGCCGACGCTGCATGATCTGCTTTCACCTATCGGGATAAACTTTTCCAAGGCAGCCCCAGCAAATATATCGCTTCTCGTGGCGGTCGCAGCGTGCATATTCGTCTGGGTCTTAATCTGGAGAACGCGGCTTGGGTATGAAATTCGCGCATACGGTCATTCGGAATCAGCCGCGAAATATGCTGGAATCTCGCCGATAAAAATCACCATGGTCACCATGATGATTTCCGGGGGACTGGCCGGGATGATGGCGATCAACAACGTGATGGGCGAGGCTGAGAGGCTGGTGCTGAACGCGACGGAAGGGGCCGGATTTATCGGTATCGCCGTCGCCTTAATGGGACGCAGCCATCCCTTGGGCGTGTTTCTGGCCGCGATCCTGTTTGGGTTTCTTTATCAAGGCGGTGCCGAACTGGCTTTGTGGACTTCGATCCCGCGCGAGTTGATCGTGGTTATTCAAGCCCTGGTCATTCTGTTTACCGGCGCGCTGGACAACATGGTGCGGATGCCGCTTGAGAAGCTCTTTTCTGCAATCCACGCCGCTCGGGCACCTAAACCCGAACGCAAGCCGGTGGAGCCAGCGGAATAATGGATTTTATCACGCTCATCCAACTTCTCGACAGCACCGTACGGCTTGCCACGCCGTTGCTGCTTGCCTGCCTAGCAGGCTTATTCTCTGAACGCGCAGGCATTTTCGACATCGGCCTTGACGGAAAGATGCTTGCGTCGGCTTTTTTCTCGGCCGCTATCGCCTCGTTGACGGGCAATGTCTGGCTAGGGCTGCTGGCTGGCATCGCCGCATCACTGGCGTTAAGCGCATTACACGGCCTTGCATCGATCACGTTTCGCGGCAATCAGCTGATTTCCGGGGTGGCAATCAATTTTCTTGCCTCGGGCCTGACTGTACTGATCGCGCAAGCTTGGTTTCAACAAGGCGGGCGCACGCCATCATTGAATGGCGGTGCGCGGTTCAATCCGATCACTTTGCCTTTCGCCGATCAGATCGAACCGGTCCCCTTTATCGGTCCGCTATATGCGGAGCTGATTTCTGGCCATTCCATCCTTGTTTACATAGCATTCGCCGCCGTACCTTTGACGTGGTGGATACTGTATCGGACGCGGTTCGGTCTACGCCTGCGCGCGGTGGGTGAAAACCCTGCTGCGGTCGATACCGCTGGTGTATCAGTCAATGGTCTGCGGTATGCTGCGGTGCTGATCTGCGGGGTCCTCACGGGCATCGCCGGTGCTTATCTAAGCACCGCACTGCAAGCGGGATTTATCAAGGATATGTCGGCGGGGCGCGGCTATATAGCATTGGCCGCGTTGATATTTGCGAAATGGCGGCCTTGGTATGCGCTATGGGCGACCTTGCTTTTCGGTTTATTCGGTGCACTCGAAACCCGCCCCGACGTGATCGAGGCGGTCTTGGGCATAAAGGTTCAGGGTCAGCTCTTGGGGGCTTTGCCGTATGTGATGACTGTTATCATCTTGGCTGGCTTTGTTGGCAAAGCTATCCCTCCCCGAGCGGGGGGCGAGCCCTATGTTAAAGAGCGTTAATCACTACTAGCTACCGAAATTTCGGCAACGCAGCATACGCAATTGATTTTAACGATAAGATTAGGCAAATATCAGCCATGCAAATATACCTGCCCATTGCCGAAATTTCGGTCAACGCATTCCTTCTATTGGGATTGGGCGGCATCGTTGGCATTTTGTCAGGCATGTTTGGCGTGGGCGGAGGGTTTCTGATTACCCCGCTGTTATTCTTTATCGGTATTCCGCCTGCGGTCGCAGTGGCGACCGGTGCCAACCAAATCGTGGCATCGTCGGTTTCTGCGCTGCTGGTGCACCTCAAGCGCAAGACCGTCGACCTGCGAATGGGAAGCGTCCTGCTGGCCGGTGGCCTTGTCGGCGCGGCCGGAGGCGTGGTGATATTCAATTATCTCAAGTCATTGGGGCAAGTCGATCTGCTTGTTAACCTTTGCTATGTGATTTTCCTGGGTATCATTGGTGGATTGATGCTGATTGAATCAATCAATGCACTCTACAAAACCCGATCAGGTAAACGACAGCCCCGCAAGAAACACACCTGGATTCAAAAGTTACCGTTCAAGATGCGGTTTCGCGTTACCGGGCTTTATATCTCGGTAATTCCGCCCTTGCTGGTAGGCGCGTTCGTCGGTCTGCTGGCAGCGATCATGGGCGTCGGCGGCGGGTTTATCATGGTCCCAGCGATGATCTATCTACTGGGCATGCCAACCAAGGTCGTCGTCGGTACATCGTTGTTCCAGATCATCTTTGTTGCCGCCTTCACGACGCTGCTGCATGCCACGACGAACTATACAGTTGATATCGTCCTTGCCATTCTCTTGTTGATCGGAGGCGTGATCGGCGCGCAATTCGGGACGACCTTAGGTACCAAACTCAAGGCGGAACAGCTTCGCATCCTGCTTGCCCTGCTCGTATTGTTGGTTTGCGCCAAGCTGGCATTGGATCTTCTGCTGCAACCATCAGAGCTTTATTCGATCGGATTCAGCTCATGATGCGCGGGTTTGGGATAATTGCGGCCACGTTGATTGGCTTTTTTACAACAGCTCAGGCTGAGGAAAGCATCGTTTTAGGTTTAAACCAAAGCGAAGTATCAATCTCCACTGATTTCACCGGGTCGGAAATCATCATTTTCGGGGCCGTAAAACGCGAGACCCCGATCCCCGAAGGGCCTGATCTTGAGGTGGTCGTGACCGTGTCGGGACCATCCAAACCCGTCATAGTGCGGCGCAAGGAAAAGAAATTCGGCATCTGGGTGAATACAGATGCAGTGGAAGTTGACCGCGCACCCAGCTTTTATGCCGTTGCCAGCAGCGGGCCATTACAAGATGTTCTGAACCGTATAGAAGACCTGCGTTACAAAGTGTCGGTCCCGCGGGCGATCAGGTCGGTCGGTGCCCCCATGAGCATAAAGGATTCCAGCGCATTTACCAACGCACTGGTGCGTATCCGCACAACGGCCAACCAGTACCAACAGTATGAAAGCGGCGTGACGGTCGACCAACAAACACTTTTTCGCGCGACGGTACAATTGCCCGCCGCGCTGATTGAAGGGGCCTATGACACGCGCATATTCCTGACCCGTGGGGGCGTTGTCATATCACAGTATGAAACGCTTATTGACGTCCGCAAAGTCGGGCTTGAACGGTGGTTGTACAACCTGTCAAGAAACCAACCATTGATCTATGGCTTGCTGTCGCTCGCCATTGCCGTTGCCGCAGGTTGGTCTGCCTCTGCGGCGTTCTCATTGCTACGCCGTTAACCGCGGCCGATATAGGGCATCTTTGTCGCCATCACCGTCATGAATTGAACATTCGCCTCTGCTGGCATTTGCGCCATGTGCAGCACGGAGGACGCCGCATGCACCACATCCATCGTGTCCATCTGCGGATTTGCAGCTTTTAACCCTGCTACCAGCTCGCTTTCGGCATTGCCGATATCGATTTGTCCGCAAGCAATGTTATAGGGACGCCCATCCAGCGATAAGGCCCGCGTAAGCCCGGTAACCGCATGTTTGCTCATCGTGTAACAGACCGACCCCGGGCGGGGGACATGGGCCGATAGCGACCCGTTGTTGATGATCCGGCCACCCATATCTTGACGCCGCATCTGAGCGAATGCCAACCGGGCAGAAATGAACATGCCGTTGATATTAACCTGCATGACCTCGTTCCAGCCTTCCAATGACAGTTCGTCAATGGGGCCTGCCGGGCCAAACAGCCCCGCATTGTTGAACAACACATCAAGGTGCCCAAAGGTATCAAAAGCATTCTGCATCGCTTCGGCGTCAGTGACGTCAGCAGGCAATGCCACGGCGTTGTGATAATCAGCCGCCAATGCGTTGAGCCTATCCGTACGTCTAGCAACCAATCCGACACGCCAACCATTTTTTAGAAACACTTCGGCAGTAGCGTATCCGATCCCGGAACTTGCACCCGTAACGATAATGGATTTCACAGTTCATCCTCCGTTTGTACATCAAGGGTAAGGGCCGGTGCGTTGACAGCCTTCAGGTCATCGATGCGCAACGCGCCTTGCGGCTTGGAGAGCCTGTTGCGCACCACCCAAATCAGCCTTTCCTGCGCGCGGGTGATTGCGACATAGGCAAGCCGCTTCCACAGTGGCTGCCCTGCCTCTGACCGCCCCATTCGCGCCGCTGCATAGAGATCCGGCGCGAAAACCTGAACAGTGTGCCATTGACTGCCTTGCGCCTTGTGGATCGTCACTGCCGCCCCATGCAGGAACGTAGCGCCCATACGGGCGGCAAATGGGATAAAAGGTTCTTCTTCGTCAGGCTTTTCGATTTTCACAATCGACGCTGCCGAAATCTGAGGGTCTTCGGCCCCAACCACATGCAGTCGACTGAAACCGGGTTTTCTGCCGTTACCCAAATATACAACCTGTGCGCCTTTGATCAAACCGCGTGCTTCAAGATCCAAGCGCTTTTTGCGATGTTTCAACGGCAGTTCAATCCCGTCACAGATCAACGGTTCACCTTCCAAGAGAGCATCTTCGGGGGCCCCATGAACGGATCGAAAGGCATTGATCAACCTGATACGCGTCGCATTTCGCCACACCAAAACCGGAGAGCGCGCCATCAAATCCACTTCGACGCGTTGCCCCCAGACCACCCGATCATCTTTTTTTGACGCGTCTTCCACCATCCTTTCAAATTGTTCAAATGTCAGATCCGGGTCCGCCAAGGCGTGGGCCAGATCCAGAATGGGGTTATCGTTCTGCTGACGGTGAATGCGGCTAAGGTTCAGGACACGCCTTTTAGGCAGTTTTTCAAAGACCATCGTCCCTGACTGCCCCACCGGGGCCAGCTGCGCTGGATCCCCAAATAACAAAAGCGTCGGGAATATTTCCTTCAGATCTTCAAACTGCTTGTCATCCAGCATCGAACTTTCGTCGACAAAACCAATGTCCAACGGCTCTTCGCGACGTTTCCACCCTGTAATGAAGTCACTGCCCCGCAGACCAGCGGCGGCCAATGCGCCGGGGATGGATTTATTCTTAGCATAAAAAGCGGCGGCGCGGTCTAACGAAATCTCGTTCATCCCGTCAATTACAGGTCGTTCGCCGCTCCCTGCCAACCATTCAGCGATGTTTTCATATTCAGGGTCATAAACCGGAGTGTACAAAATTCGATGTATGGTAGTGGCGGGCACGCCCCTTAACCGCAACACCGATGCGGCTTTGTTGGTTGGCGCAAGGATGGCGAGCGACCGCTTTTCCTTGCGCTTGCGCGATTCGTAGTCGCCCGAAACGATGTCGACGCCCGCGGCTTCCAATGCTTTGTAAAGTTCAGCCAAGAGCATAGTCTTACCTGATCCGGCCTTACCGGTGACAGCCATGACCTGATCAGCACCCCCTGCGGGCGGCATCAACAGGCTGTCGTCCAAATCTATGCCGGCATGGCGCAACATGTCAGTTATGCTGTCAAAGGCGGCGGCCTGATCGTCGGAATAGGTAAGCGCAGGTATTGTCATTTTGAGACCCTAATTCAGGGGCGCGGCGGGGGCCAGATGGCATAAGCGACAATCGCACTTTGTTGGCGGTCTCGGCTTTGTTTTGCAAAGCGCGTCATGAACACCCTAAACAAAATGCCCGCACGCCAAGTTTGTGGCGCACGGGCATCTATTTCGGATAGCCAAAGATACCGCTGGCGCAGTCGATGGCCCTATTTTTTGGCGTCTAGCGCGTCTTCCAGTGTCCGTAGTCCGGTCTTGGGGGACTGCACCAGAACTGCCATATTGCCAGGCTTGTGTTCATTGGCCAGCATCTTCATATGCGCATCGGGCAGATCGGCCCAGGTGAACACCTCGGACATGCACGGATCAAGACGGCGCTCAATCATCAGCTTGTTTGCCGCAGAGGCCTGTTTGAGATGGGCAAAATGGCTACCCTGCAAGCGCTTTTGGTGCATCCACATGTACCGCACGTCAAACGTCAGGTTAAAACCAGAAGTACCCGCACAGATTACGACCATGCCGCCCTTTTTGCATACGAAGGTAGATACGGGGAAGGTTGCTTCGCCGGGGTGTTCGAACACCATGTCGACGTTCACGCCTTTGCCGGTGATTTCCCAGATCGCCGCGCCGAATTTGCGGGCCTCTTTGAACCATGCAGCGTATTCGGGGGTGTTCACTGTGGGCATTTGACCCCAGCAATTGAAATCTTTTCGGTTCAAAACGCCCTTGGCACCCAAATCCATTACGAAGTCACGCTTCGATTCGTCCGAAATGACCCCGATAGCATTCGCGCCAGCGGTATTGATCAGCTGAATCGCATAAGAACCCAGACCGCCGGATGCACCCCAGACCAGCACGTTCTGCCCAGGCTTGAGATCATGAGGTTCATGACCGAACAACATGCGATAGGCAGTCGCCAAAGTTAGCGTGTAGCAGGCGCTTTCCTCCCAAGTCAGGTGCTTGGGGCGTGGCATCAGCTGCTGAGCCTGCACATTGGTGAACTGTGCAAACGATCCATCAGGTGTCTCGTAGCCCCAGATACGTTGGCTGGGAGAATACATCGGATCGCCACCGTTGCATTCTTCGTCGTCTCCATCATCTTGGTTACAGTGAATGACGACCTCGTCACCGATCTTCCACCGCTTGACCTTGTCACCTACTGCCCAAACGATTCCCGATGCGTCAGAACCCGCGATATGGAAGGGTTGCTTGTGAACGTCAAACGGGCTGATAGGTTTACCCAAAGCGGCCCATACACCGTTATAATTCACACCCGCCGCCATCACCAAAACCAGGACTTCGTTGCTGTCGAGCGTCGGCACATCCACGACTTCTTCAAGCATTGCCGTGTTCGGCTTGCCGTGGCGTTCCTTGCGGATGGTCCAAGCGTACATTTGCTTGGGAACATATCCTAAAGGGGGCATCTCACCCACCTCGTATAGATCTTTTTCAGGCGCGTCATATTGAGCGATGCTTGTGTCCAAGGCCATATCGGTCTCCATGGTCAGAATAGGTTTGTGCCGCAGTGCAGAATCGCAGCTTGTTAATTTTGAATATGACCCGCAGCGCAACAATGCAACAGTAATTACCCCTTAATTTGTAACTTTATAACTTTGCAGTTGCAGAAAATTCGAAGTCTCTGAGCTATCAGTCGAAAAAATGGGCGATAGAATTGGCATAATAAATTAACGCCGGTCTTTCACTGGCGGTAGCAATAACCCCTCCTCTACCCTGTTCGATCAAGCCTCGTTGCAACAGATTCTCTTTCGCCTTTTTGACCGCAGCACCGAACGACCCTTCGGTGATTGCAACCGTCCGCACCGTCGTCGACATCATTTCGGTTGCAAGGGAAACAAGAGCACTGTCATCCAGCGGTTCGTCGTTTAACAGCATGATGCGTGCCAAAAGCGGAACGAACAAGATTGGCATCTCGTCAGCAATGCGACCCATCAAATCTTGGGCTAATGCGGTCACATCAGGATCGCTTCCGTATTCGCTTAATTTTACAGGGGCACCGAAAACGACAGCCGCCTCGCCAAATCGCAGGAATCGCCCGCGCAGCCGCAACCACATCTTGCGTAATATAAAGACCAGAATCACCGAAATGCGCGCCTTGAACCGTCTGGTTCCTGCTTGATTGGCGGCAATCAATACACGGTCTTCCAATACTCTGTCGTAGTTAATGGCAACAGGTACGAATACAACATCGCGTTGTTCTACGTTGGCGTCCACCACGTAGCCAAGCAACCCCAACTTCGGCGGCATCAGCTTTCCATCAAGGCTCAGCCCGCCTTCCGGGAAAATCGCCTGGGTGACGCCCCCCTCGGTGGCCATCTGAACATACCTTGCCAGAACCTTGCGATATAGTGTGCCGCGTGATTTGCGCCGAATGAAATAAGCACCCATTGATTTTATCAATCGGCTTAGCGGCCAGACCCTTGCCCACTCGCCGACGGCATAGCTTAGGGCTGAAGCCTCTCCTGCAAGATATGTGACCAACATATAGTCCATATTGCTGCGGTGATTCATCACGAAAATTACGGTAGCGTCGCCAGGGATACCTTTTATCAATGCTGCATTATTGGCACCTGTGCGCACCTCGTACAGCGCGTTGGCCAGAAACCGCGCGAGACGGATGCCAAAGCTGAAATAGGCGAAAGCACTGAAACTTGGCACGATCTCTCGGGCATATCGGCGGGCCTGCTCAAAGGCGACATTTTCAGGGATAGCTTCTTGGCGAGCGTGATCAACGATAGCTTGGTTTATTTCAGGGTCGTAAATCAGCCTCTGGATCATGTCGTGGCGGCGGGCCAGCTTGAACGGCTCTATAGGGCGCGTGAGACGTGTATTGAGTCGCGCAACCGCTCTTTCCAAGCGTCTGCGAAAGAACCAGCGTACTGACGGCAGCAAGAAATGGCTAAGCGCCGTAACGGCTGCGAACAGCACAATCACCACAAATAGCCATATCGGAAGCTCTATAGTCTGCGTCATGGAACCACCCTTACAGGCGTATAGGCGGCGGGCAATAACCTTGCAGCCTTTTGGTTTCATAGTGCGTTTTGCGGACACACCCAACCCAGCTAAACATGTGGGGAAGGTGCTGGTAGGGGGCCTAACCTGATATGTGGGCAAAGATACAACCGATCTTAGCAGTATAATGCCCCGCATGCCGCGATGCAGCGAATTGACAGCGCCTGATTATTTCAAGTACCAATACCACAACGCAATAATGTTACGCACCCGACTTACGAGAGGCCACTATGTCACATCAGAAAAAAGACCGCCCTTGGCTGATCCGCACTTACGCAGGACACTCCACTGCCCAAGCTTCTAATGCGTTGTACCACGCGAACTTGGCAAAGGGGCAAACCGGGCTATCGGTTGCGTTTGATCTGCCGACGCAAACTGGCTACGACAGCGACCATATTTTATCGCGCGGCGAGGTCGGCAAAGTCGGGGTACCGGTTGGCCATCTGGGGGATATGCGAGCGTTGTTCAAGGATATCCCGCTTGAACAAATGAATACCTCAATGACGATCAATGCCACGGCACCGTGGTTGCTGGCGCTGTACATCGCGGTGGCGGAAGAACAAGGTGCCGACATATCTGCCCTGCAAGGCACGGTGCAGAACGATCTGATCAAGGAATACCTGTCACGCGGCACGTACATCTGTCCGCCGGCACCCTCTCTTAAGATGATCGCGGATGTCGCCGAATATTGCTATACCAATGTACCCAAATGGAACCCGATGAACGTGTGTTCCTATCACTTGCAAGAGGCCGGGGCGACCCCCGAACAGGAACTCGCCTTTGCGCTGGCCACCGCTACTGCTGTGCTGGACGCGTTGCGCCCCCGTGTGCCCGAGGAAGACTTTCCTATGCTGGTTGGGCGCATTTCATTTTTTGTAAACGCCGGCATCCGCTTCGTGACAGAAATGTGCAAAATGCGCGCCTTTGGCGATCTATGGGATGAAATCTGTCGTGATCGTTATGGTGTGGAAGACCCGAAATACCGCCGTTTCCGCTATGGGGTGCAGGTCAATTCGCTGGGGTTAACCGAGCAACAACCCGAAAACAACGTTTACCGCATTCTGATCGAGATGCTGGCCGTTACCCTGTCGAAAAACGCTCGGGCCCGCGCGGTGCAGTTGCCCGCATGGAACGAAGCCCTAGGCTTGCCGCGCCCATGGGACCAACAGTGGTCGATGCGGATGCAGCAGATCTTGGCGTTCGAGACCGACCTGCTTGAATTTGATGATCTCTTTGACGGAAACCCCGCAGTCGATGCCAAAGTCGAAGCCCTGAAGGAAGGAGCCCGGGCCGAGCTGGCTAACCTAGACAACATGGGCGGGGCGATATCGGCGATTGATTATATGAAGTCGCGGTTAGTAGAGAGCAACGCCGAACGCCTGGGCCGAATAGAGACCGGCGAAACCGTTGTCGTAGGGGTAAACAAGTGGCAGCAAGGTGAACCATCACCATTGATGACCGGTGACGGCGGCATCATGGTCGTCGACCCAACGGTCGAAGCTGACCAGATCAATCAACTGAGCGCATGGCGTGAGAGCCGTGACCAAGCAGCAGTGGATCAGGCACTGGCAGAGCTGCGCACCGCCGCGTCGGAAGGACGCAACATAATGGAGCCATCGATTGCCGCAGCGAAGGCTGGTGTGACCACCGGCGAATGGGCCGCACAAATGCGGCAGGTGCACGGTGAATATCGCGGACCAACCGGCGTCGCCGCGGGTAGGTCAAACAAGACCGAGGGTCTGGATGACCTGCGCGACGCAGTGGATGCGGTAAGTACGCGGTTGGGCAGAAGATTGAGCTTTCTAGTCGGCAAGCCCGGATTGGACGGCCATTCGAATGGAGCCGAGCAGATTGCGGTACGCGCACGCGACTGTGGTATGGATATTGCCTATGAAGGTATACGCCTTACGCCATCCGAAATTGTGGCGGCAGCCGCAAATGGTAACCATCACGTCGTCGGGCTTTCCATTCTTTCTGGGTCGCACATTCCGCTGGTGGAAGACTTGATGGCGCAAATGCGAGATGCTGGACTTGGGCATATACCGGTAATTGTGGGCGGCATCATACCAGAGGAAGATGCAAAAAAACTGCGTTCGTTCGGGGTTGCGCGGGTCTATACCCCGAAGGATTTCGAATTGAATACCATCATGCAAGATATCGTTTCTCTGGCGGATCCTGAAACAATTGCAGCCGAATAATGGCTTATAGTACAACTGGTCTCTTTTTTTGTTCATCTATTTGGCGTATCACAACGAAAGTAATATGAATTAGGAATGAAAAAATGAGTGTTGATTTAAGTAAAATGTCTCACAAAGAGCTTGAAACGCTACAGGAAGACGTGAAATCGGCAATTAAATCTGCGTATGAACGCGATCGCGTTGAAGCTCGCAAAGCCGCTGAAAAAGCTGTAGCTGAATATGGGTTTTCTCTCGACGAGGTTGCTGGTGGTGCTCGGAAAACCAAACTATCCAAAACTGCAGCGAAATACGCCAATCCTTCGGATCGAACCCAGACTTGGACTGGCAAGGGCCGCCAACCCAATTGGTTTCGCGAACTGGTAAACAACGGGACACCAGCCGAAACCCTAGAAGTTTAAGATAATTTCTTACGATGCAGGTATCAAAGGGGGGCCGCCGATGGCTCTCCTTTTGGTCCGCATTCCATAATAGAGCGATATATGACTATACATATCGGAGCTAACCCGGGCGACATTGCAGAAACGGTTCTGATGCCAGGCGATCCGTATCGAGCGAAATGGGCCGCGCTCAATTTCCTTAAAGATGCTACTTTGGTAAACGAAGTTCGCGGAATGCTGGGATATACCGGGATGTGGAATGGCAACCGGGTCACTATTCAAGGGTCAGGTATGGGGATGCCGTCCCTATCGATTTATGCGAATGAATTGATCACCCAGTACAACGCACAAACGCTGATCCGCATTGGGTCGTGCGGGGGTATGCAGCCCCAAGTAGGTATTCGCGACATTATCATTGCAATGACTGCGTCGACGATAACATCCCCCTCCTCTGGGGTGCTTCGCGAAATAAACTTTGCGCCCGCCGCTGATTGGTCTTTGCTGCGTGCCGCAGTGGCAGCCGCAGAAGCGAAGGGCGCTACAACCCATATTGGCGGCATCTATTCATCGGATGTCTTTTATTCGGAGCGCCCGGATCTAGACGAACAATTAACACGCCATGGTATTCTAGGCGTGGAAATGGAAGCCGCCGAGCTTTATACTCTTGCTGCCCGCCACAAACGCCGGGCGCTTGCGATATTGACTGTCAGCGATCATTTGCAAACGGGCGAAGCTCTGCCGGCCGAAGACCGAGAAAGGTCTTTCGGCGACATGGTCGAAATTGCATTACACGCAGCCTTTACAAATAGCTGACGATGCTGCGGCCTGTGGGGTCGGACGCTCCGCGGGGGATTTAAGACCATTTGGAACAGGGGTGGCGCTGGTTTATCACAGGTCACATCCGTGGGTGCGGTCATAGGAGCTAGGAGCCGCGGGTGTCCATGTTTTTAGCGTGGCGGCATCTGGTGCAAGGATTTCTACGAGCAGCGGATAACAGGTGGCGACATCTGATGAATGTTCGGTTGAACAGTCACCGCCCGGACAGGCGCTGAGAGCGCCGAGTAAATCAGTTTCGGCGAAAAACTCGAGGTAATCGTCCGGGCGCACCGGGCTTGCCTTCATGAAGTACTGACCGGTATCGCGTGTAAAGCCGGTACACATGAAGACGTTCAGCACGTCGTGTATATGCGTTTCAGCCTGCTTAGGCGGCATGTCCCGATAGAGTGCGAGTGCACGGGTCAAGTTTGAATGACAGCAATGGTGATAGGGTTGCCCCGACAACAAAGCATGTGTGTACGGATCGCAGCGCGTACCGATTACATCATGAACGGAGCCACCAAATTCGTCCTTGCCGTACCAATCCAGCGTATCATGAGTGATTGTCGCCAGCGGGCGCAGGTACGGAAAGCTTGACCACAAGCGATGGCCGGACGTGACGTGAGTACCGTGGAGCGCACGGGTCTTTCCTGAGTAGAAATGTTCGGAAAGATTGTCACGAGCCCAGATATTAAGGTCGCCAACCTGCGGCCCGTCAACTGAGGTAATCCGAAAATAATGTCCGGCGGGCACGGTAAAGCAGCGCGCATCCCGGGCAGGTATCACGACCTCATCAATTTTACGAAGAGTTTGGCGTGCCGTAAGATAAAGACCCATGTCTGGGTCGGGTAAGGTTTCAACCGGATAACAGATCACAGGTGGTTGGGCGCGGCGGGCGGCGGCGTCGATTGGTTCTTTCATGCGTTTTGTCCTGCAATGCGGCCCGAGAACAGGCAACCGCCCAAAAACGTTCCTTCTAAAGCGTTATAGCCATGATAACCGCCCCCTCCAAATCCGCAAACCTCGCCCGCGGCAAACAACCCACGAAGTACTTCGCCGTGGAGAGTGAGCACGCGGCCTTGCAGGTCCGTATGCAGGCCGCCGAGGCTTTTTCTGGTGAGGATGTTCAACCTGACTGCGATGAGAGGGCCGTTCTTGGCATCCAGGATGGCATGCGGCTTGGCTGTGCGGATTAATTTATCGCCGCGATATGCTCGGGCTCCACGGATGGCGGTAATCTGGGCATCCTTGGCGAAAGGGTTGGCAAGCTGGCCATCCCGCGCCGCGATCTGACGGCGCAGATGTTCAGGGTCGAGGCGTTGATCAGGGGTTAGCAGGTTCATCCCGGCAACCAACTGCGTCAGGTCGTCGGCCACGACGAAGTCTTCACCTTTATTCTTGAACATCTCTACGGCGGCTGTAGCCCCTTTGCCAAGTCGCGCTGCCAGGACTTCGCGCCAACCCCCGTCAGTCAGGTCAGGGTTTTGTTCTGAGCCGGAGAGGGCGAATTCATTTTCGATGATCTTTTGGGTGAGGATGAACCAGCTGTGTTCGCCTGCCTGCAATATGCGTTTGAGCGTCGTCAATGTATCAAACCCGGGCATGCAGGGAGGTTCCATCCTGTCGCCTTTAGCATCCAGCCAGACAGAGGATGGGCCGGGCAGAATGCGAATGCCGTGATTGGGCCAGATCGGATTCCAGTTTTTGACACCTTCGCAATAATGCCACATGCGGTCTTGGTTGATCAGGCCTGCACCCGCTTGGGCGGCAATCGCATGCATCTTTCCATCGACATAATCCGGCACCCCGGAAATCATCCGGCGAGGCGGGTGACCAAGACGATCAACCGGCCAGTGTTTACGCACCAGATCATGATCGGCACCGATACCCCCTGTGGTGAGGATCACTGCTTCGGCCTCATGGTGGAAACTGCCCGTGACCTCGCGGCTAGTGCTTTCGCCGCGCGGGGCATCGGTATCTTGCAAAATATCGCCAGACACCCCGGTGACCGCGCCGCTAGTCACGTCCAGCATAGAGACGCGGTGCCTGAACTGCATGTTCAGCTTGCCTGAGGCGGCATAGCTTTGCATAAGCTTGGCGAAAGGAGCAACGACACCTGTGCCGGTTCCCCAGGTGATATGAAACCGTGGGACAGAATTGCCATGGCCGCCGGCCAATGCCCCGCCCCGTTCTGCCCAGCCGACAACCGGAAACCACCGCATCCCAAGATCGTGGAGCCACCCGCGCATGTCGCCAGCGGACCACTCGATGAAACGTTCGGCATAGGCACGGGGGTTCGCATCTTCTGTCCGGTCAAATTGCGCCGAGGCCATCCAATCCGTCAACGCCAGTTCGGCGCTATCGCGAATGCCCAACCGGCGCTGTTCAGGGGTATCGACCATGAATAAACCGCCCAGAGACCAGTGTGCCTGTCCGCCAAGACTTTGTGGGCCTTCCTGATCAATCATCAGAATCCGACGCCCCCGCTGTATGGCTTCGTGTGCTGCGACCATGCCAGCCAGACCGGCCCCTACAATGATAACATCCGCCTGAAATTTCTGAGTCATCGTAGATCCCTCTCTTCGTGAAAGGCTAGCCTAACCACAAGACTGATGTCGAGTGACCGAAATCTATACTGACGGAGGGGTGGCGTTGATTTTACAATCGGTCGGCGGCCGATTTGAGGCTGCGAAAGCATCAGCACCGCACGCCGCGCAACGGTAGAACCGCAAAGCCCCCTGATCGCGATTTGCGCCCCTACGCCACCGGCAGTCACGCGTCGCAGTGCCCCGCCGCATGACACGAGTGAGGATAAGGACGACGACAACGAGACCGATTAAAAAAAGAGGCATCGGAAGGATTTAGCCCTCCCTTAGGGTGAATGTAGGGAGGGCGCAGTGTCTTAAACGGCGCGTTCCACCATCATCTTTTTGATATTGGCGATCGCCTTGGCCGGGTTCAGCCCCTTTGGGCAAGTCTTGGTGCAATTCATAATCGTGTGACAGCGGTACAGTTTAAAGGGGTCTTCAAGATCGTCCAGGCGTTCACCGGTCGATTCATCACGACTGTCGATTATCCAGCGATAGGCGTGCAACAAGGCGGCTGGCCCGAGGTAGCGATCACCATTCCACCAGTAACTTGGGCACGAAGTAGAACAACAGGCGCACATGATGCATTCATACAATCCATCCAGCTTGGCCCGGTCATCAATCGACTGCTTCCATTCTTTCGCAGGCGCGGATGTCTTGGTTTCAAGCCAAGGGTGGATCGACGCGTGCTGCGCGTAGAAGTGAGTTAGGTCAGGGATCAGATCCTTGACCACCGGCATATGCGG
>DRFG01000020.1 GCA_011050655.1 Roseobacter sp. | reverse complement strand
GCACGCGGATGCAATCGGAATTACCCAAGGTGCTGCATTCCGTGGCACACGCCCCGCTGTTGGAGCACGCGATGGCGTCAGGTGCCGCCCTGTCACCGGCCCGCACCGTTGTAGTAGCAGGGCACGGGGCGGAACTGGTAAGTACTGCGGCCAAGGCCTTTGACGAGGACGCGCAAGTCGTCGTTCAGACTGAACAGCTTGGCACCGCACATGCTGTTAGTCACGCCCGCGAAGCGCTGCAAGGCTTTGATGGCACGGCTATCGTGCTATACGGCGATACGCCTTTTGTACGGACCGAAACTCTTGAGGAAATGTGCGAGGCCCTAGCCCATAATGATGTTGTGGTTCTGGGGTTTGACGCCGCCGATCCCGCACGGTACGGTCGGTTAATCATGCATGGCGACACTCTGGATCGGATTGTTGAATTCAAAGATGCAACAGATGAACAGCGATCCATAACGCTTTGCAATAGCGGTGTAATTGCCTGTAATGCGAACCTTCTTTTCGACCTGATTGATGCCGTAGGGAATGATAATGCATCAGAGGAATATTACCTTACGGATATTGTGGCAATCGCACGGGAACGCGGCCTGAAAGCCACCGCCGTCACCTGCGACGAAGCCGAAACGATGGGCGTCAACTCGCGGGCAGATCTTGCTGCTGCTGACGCGGCCTTTCAGTCGCGCGCTCGTGCAGCCATGCTTGAGGATGGGATTACGCTGATGGCTCCCGACACAGTTTACTTTGCCCGCGACACCTATATTGGCCGCGATACGGTCATCGAGCCTAACGTTGTTTTCGGGCCCGGTGTGACGATTGAAACCGGCGCGACTATCCGGGCGTTCAGCCATCTCGAAGGCTGCCATGTCTCGCGCGGTGGGATCATTGGCCCCTATGCCCGGCTGCGCCCCGGCGCGGAGCTATCGGAAGATGTACGCATCGGTAATTTTGTCGAAATCAAAAATGCACAGATTGCCGAAGGTGCCAAGGTCAACCACCTTAGCTATATTGGCGACGCCACCATTGGTGCCAATGCAAACATCGGTGCCGGGACGATTACCTGCAACTATGACGGCGTGATGAAGCACCACACCCATATTGGTGCCCGGGCGTTTATCGGGTCCAACACGATGTTGGTGGCCCCCGTTCACATTGGCGATGGGGCCATGACCGGATCAGGGTCGGTTATCACGTCGGATGTAGAGGCCGATGCCTTGGCTCTGGCACGTGCACCGCAAGTAGAAAAACCCGGCATGGCACGAAAATTGATTGAAATGTTAAAGGCCAAGAAGGCCAAACAGCAAAGGGGCAGCTAATCATGTGTGGAATTGTCGGGGTTCTCGGACAGCACGAAGTTGCTCCTATCCTTGTCGAAGCGTTAAAACGCCTTGAATACCGAGGCTATGACAGCGCAGGCATAGCCACCATCCATGAAGGTCAGCTTGACCGTCGTCGGGCAGTGGGAAAACTGGTGAACCTGTCGGATCTGTTGGTTCATGAACCGCTGGCAGGCAAATCAGGGATCGGTCACACCCGTTGGGCCACCCATGGAGCCCCATCGGTCGTTAACGCGCATCCGCATCTGGCTGGCCCGGTCGCTGTCGTCCATAATGGCATCATCGAGAACTTTCGCGAACTGCGGGCGGAACTATCTGCGAAAGGTGTGAAATTTGTCAGCGAAACTGACACCGAGACCGTGGCACTGTTGACCCAGCAGCACATGAATGAAGGCCTCGGCCCGATTGACGCCGCTACCAAAACCATCAAACGCCTGCACGGTGCCTTTGCCTTGGCGTTACTGTTCGACGGTGAATCCGACTTAATGATCGGTGCGCGCAAAGGTGCGCCCCTTGCAGTAGGGTACGGCGACAACGAGATGTTCTTGGGCAGTGATGCGATTGCGTTGTCGCCCATGACAGACCGACTAACCTATCTGGAAGAAGGCGACATGGCCGTTCTCAGACGCGCTTCGGTAGAAATTTACGATACGCATGGCCAGCTTGCCAATCGGGCGATCAGGACCATCAGTTTAGACAACACCCGCGTCAACAAAGACGGCCACAAGCACTTTATGGCCAAGGAAATTGCCGAGCAACCCAGTGTCATCGGTGCGGCGCTGTCGCAATACCTAACTGCCGACGGCCAGATTGTCTTGCCCGATCCCGGATTGGACTTCACAGCCATTGATCGCATCACGATGGTTGCCTGCGGCACCGCCTTTTATGCATGCCTGACCGCGAAATACTGGTTTGAGCAAATTGCCCGCCTCCCGGTCGAAGTCGATGTTGCTTCAGAATTCCGATACCGCGAACCGCCGATATCGGATCGCACCATGGCGCTCTTTGTCAGCCAGTCAGGTGAAACGGCAGATACACTGGCCGCGCTACGGTACTGCGCTGGCAAAGCCGATACGATCACATCAGTCGTTAACGTCACTGAATCGTCAATCGCGCGCGAAAGCAATCTTGCCCTGCCCATCTACGCGGGCGTCGAGGTAGGGGTTGCATCGACCAAGGCATTTACGTGTCAGCTTACTGTTCTGTTTCTCCTGGTGCTCAAGGCTGCGGTAGATCGTGGTGCGATCAACCAGGAACAACTTGCGGACCACATCTCGGGGTTGCGCTCTATCCCCTCGCTTATCAACGTTGCGCTAGAGCAGAACACAGCCATCCGTGAGGCGGCGTACAAGCTATCATCCGCACGCGACGTTCTATTCCTGGGTCGGGGTCCAATGTTCCCGCTAGCGCTTGAAGGCGCTCTTAAACTTAAAGAAATCAGCTATATACATGCCGAAGCTTATGCATCAGGAGAGCTGAAGCACGGGCCCATAGCGTTGATAGACGAAGATGTGCCTGTTGTTGTCATGGCTCCCAAGGATAATCTGTTCGATAAAACAGTGAGCAATATGCAAGAGGTGATGGCGCGGAAGGGCAAGGTCATTTTGATCTCGGACCGTATGGGTCTTGATGAAGAGTCTGAAGGGACTTGGGCACAGATAGAGATGCCCCGGGTCGCCAATGCGCTGGCCCCGATCCTTTATGCTATTCCGGCCCAGTTGTTAGCCTATCATACCGCCATCGCCAAAGGTACCGACGTGGATCAGCCCCGAAATCTTGCCAAATCGGTTACGGTCGAATGAACACATCTCGGTATCTCGAAGCATTGAATGCGCTCTCAGACGAGTCATTGGTGCCAAAAATGCAGGCTTATCATAAGATGGACCGGCCCTATCTGGGGGTCAGCAATCCCCAGATAAATGACCTGACCAAGGTATGGCGTGATGAACTTGACCTAAGCGACCGCCTCACGCTTGCCGAGGCGCTATGGCAAACCGATATATTCGAGGCGCGGTTGGCCGCAGCGAAACTGCTGACACAAGCCCGTATGCGCCCCGATGACGCCCCAGCGTGGGAGTTGTTGCAAAGTTGGGTACCCGACTTTGACAGCTGGGCCATTGCGGATCACGCATGTGTCGCCATTCAAAAGCGGCTGGTCGCCGATCCGACCCGCTTGGATGCTGTGGAACTCTGGACCCAGTCCGATCATTTATGGACGCGCCGTGCCGCTCTTGTTGCGACCTTACCTTGGGCAAAGCAAAACCACCCCAAACCCGATGAAAGCGAAGCCCGTGAACGCATTCTCGGCTGGGCGTCGGGCTATCTGCCTGTCAAGAATGGCATCATGCAAAAGGCAATTGGTTGGTGGGTCCGTGACCTAAGCCGGCATGATCCCAAACGTGCGGCTGATTTCATCGCGGAGAATGGCACCTTGATGAAATCCTATGCGATCAAGGAAGCGTCACGCTACTTGCCCGCAGTTGAGCAGGACGTAGCGGAGTAATCAGCGGTTCCGTCAGCCCCCCGTTGACACATTCACCGTGGTCAAGTCCGTCAACGATGCGCCGATCAGGCGGAGGGCGGCCAGTGACATGCGGCTACCAGCAGACGCCGCCCCCTCGATCGGAAGCAATGTCACTGTAGATGATTTACCGGTGGCAGGGTTGGTAACGCGGCCCTGCATCTCGGTCTTGACCAAAGGTGTTTTCAACCACAATCCCGGCTCTGTCGCATTACCCAGTGACGCGACGGTGGACCCAAGTTGGGTAGCACCGGTTTTTGCGGGGCGGGATGCTGCGGCGCGTTGTTTAGGTGTTGTCGTATCAAGCGCTTCGGCGGTTTTCGCCGTTGGCGATGGAGCGGCAGCGTCAGTGACTGTGGACGGGACATTGCTATCGGCTGAACTGCTACTGGATGAGCCGTTGGCAGACGCGGTCACCGAAGCGGACGAGGCTGCGGTCGGTGGCTTGCCAGCACCCACCCCCCGATCCGTCGTCACGCCGCACCCAGTCACGACGAAAATCACAGCGCCAAGAATAAAATAATGTTTCATGGGCCCAATACTACGCGCGCGCTGCTCTTGCTTCAATCAACTAAATGCCACTTGCCCCCGCATGGGCCGATGTTTACCTATACTGTATGAATGCACCTTTGATTGACCCTTTCGCCCGCGCTATCACTTATCTGCGTGTCTCTGTCACAGACCGCTGCGATTTCCGTTGCGTCTATTGTATGTCCGAAAATATGACCTTTCTGCCGAAGAAAGAGCTTTTGACGCTGGAAGAACTTGATCGGCTCTGCACCAACTTCATTGATCTGGGCGTGCAGAAACTGCGGATTACCGGTGGTGAGCCGTTGGTTCGCAAAGGGATCATGACGTTCTTCGATAGTATGACGCGCCACTTGGACGCGGGCACCCTGAAAGAACTGACATTGACCACCAATGGCAGCCAGCTTGAACGCTTTGCCACCGATCTTTATGCGGCTGGCGTGCGCCGGGTAAATGTGTCCTTGGACACGCTTGATGATCAGAAATTCGCCGATATCACCCGGTGGGGCCGTCTGCCTCAAGTATTACGTGGCATCGACGCGGCACAAGCGGCAGGTCTGCGGGTCAAGATCAATGCAGTGGCTCTGAAAGGGTTCAACGAAGCCGAACTGCCCAGCATGACGGCCTGGTGTGCGGACCGCGGCATTGACCTGACCTGGATCGAAGTCATGCCTATGGGTGACCTTGGTAATGAAGACCGGCTGGGCCAATATTGGTCGCTAAAAGACGTACGCAAGACCTATGAAGACCACTATACCGTGACCGATTTGGCTGAGAATAGCGGCGGCCCTGCTCGCTATGTGCGGCTTGAGGAAACTGGCCAGAAAATTGGCTTTATCACCCCGCTAAGCCATAATTTCTGTGAAAGCTGTAACCGTGTGCGCATCACCTGTACCGGCGAAATTTTTATGTGTCTGGGTCAGGAAGACGTGGCCGATCTGCGCGCACCGCTGCGCAACCATCCTGATGACGACGCCCCGCTAAAGGATGCCATCCGCGCGGCGATCAACCTCAAGCCCAAGGGACACGATTTCGATTATTCCCGTCAGAAGCTTGATGGGCAGATGCCGCGCCACATGAGCCATACGGGCGGCTGATCGGGGCATGTCTGCCCCCTTTCTGTATCGCGCATGGGTCCTGGCAAGCATGGTCCTAGCACCGTTTGCGGCACGATCTACCATGCGCAAACTACAAGCTCAGGGCGTCACAGCAGAACGCAGCCGGGAAAAGCTGGGCCATGCAACACACTCCCGGCCAAGCTCTGGTCCGCTTGTGTGGCTGCATGCTGCATCGGTTGGCGAAAGCCTGTCGGTCCTGGCGCTTATTACCCGTATGGGCCAGATTTTACCCACTGCGCATTTTCTCATTACTTCCGGTACCGCGACCTCGGCCAAGCTGGTAGCGCAGCGCTTGCCGCCACGCACGGTCCATCAATTCGCACCCTTGGATGCACCGCGCCCGGTCAAACGTTTCCTGAACCACTGGCAGCCCGATGCCGCGATCTTTGTCGAAAGCGAATTGTGGCCGCAAATGCTGCGCCGCACCCACGCAACCGGGGCACGAATGGCGTTGGTCAACGCACGCATGTCGGAAAAGACCGTGGCATTTTGGGCCGAATGGCCCCAGGGAGCGCGCTATATCTTTGACGTGTTCGCGCTGATCTTGACCCAGAACGACGCAATGGCGCAAAACATGATCCGGATGAATGCCCCGGCAGAGCGCGTCGCGCGCGGAGTAAATCTCAAATCCATGTCCGGCCCGCTTCCGGTGGATGCAAGTGCGCTGCAAGAAGTCCGCACAACATTGGCTGACCGACCGATTTGGGTCGCATCTTCTACCCACGAAGGCGAAGAGTCAGCCGTGCTGTCGGCGCATCGCCAACTGCTGAAGCGGTTTCCCGATCTTTGCCTCATCCTTGCACCCCGTCATCCCGAACGCGGCGACATTGTCGAACAATTGATCGCATCTGACGGCTTGTCGTATCGGCGTCGCAGCCGGGGCGAAGCACCTGGCGGTCAGGTCTATCTGGCCGATACCATGGGCGAGCTAGGCTTGTGGTATGAGATGGCGGAAATTGTGTTTCTGGGTGGATCGCTGTTGCCGATTGGTGGTCATAATCCGTTTGAGGTCGCCCAAGCGGGTGCGGCAGTGTTGACGGGCAATCACGTAGCGGCATTTGCAGAAACCTATGCGCTGCTTGAAACCGAAGGTGCGGCGCGTATCATCGCAGATGGTGATGACCTGGCCGCGCGGGTCGCGGTATTACTGACCGACCCTGATGAACTGGCTGCAATGACATCGGCAGCACAGCGCTTTACTGCCACGCAGGACGACCAGCTTGACGCGATCGCGACCCGCCTTATCACAGCCTTGGAGCTAGACCGCGCATGACCCATCCGCTTGCCCAGACTGACGTGATTGCCCCAAACTTCAAACGCAGGTTAAGCGGGGTCACAGCCACCGTTATGCGCCTGGTCCCATTGCAGGCACGGAGTATTTCCATTGTTGCAACCGGCCCTGTCGTGCCGGAAGACGTGCCCCAAGTACCTTTGCAGTCCTTGCTCACGATGTCGCGGCGTGGTCCGTCGGGCTGGCGGGTCTGGCACGCACGGCGCAACGTCGAGATGTTGGGCGGTCTGGCCCTGCGCTATGTGCTGGGCAAGCGGCTAAAGCTGATGTTCACCTCTGCCAGCCAGCGCAAGCAAACCGGTGTTACCCGTTGGTTGATCCGGCGCATGGATGCGGTCGTGGCCACGTCTGACCGCACGAACGCCTATCTTGAAAACCCCGGCCACGTGATCATGCACGGCATAGACACCGAAGGGTTCTCTCCGTCGCCCGACCGTTCCGCATTGAGATCCGACCTCAGGCTACCGGTCAAGGCGACGCTTGTCGGCTGCTATGGCCGCATCCGTGCGCAGAAAGGCACAGATGCTTTTGTAGAGGCGATGTTGCCTGTGTTGCGTGCCAACCCTGAAGTGGTGGCGCTGGTAATGGGGCGCGCGACCGAAAAATACGAAGCCTTCGAAAAAAGTCTGAAGGATCGGGTCCGTGCCGCAGGGATGCATGACCGGGTATTGTTCCTTCCCGAAGTACCCGTCGGGGACATGGCCGATTTCTACCGCGTGCTCGACTTGTATGTGGCACCGCAACGCTGGGAAGGCTTTGGACTAACCCCGATCGAGGCGATGGCCTGTGGGGTTCCGGTCGTGGCAACCCGCGTCGGGGCCTTTGAAAAGCTGGTCGTGCAGGACACAACCGGTCTTTTGGTTGACGCAGATGACATCCCCGCCCTCTCTGAGGCTATCACGAGTGCACTATCGGACCGCGACCGGTTGGCCAATTGGGCCGTAGCCGGTCGCAGCTATGTCATGTCTGACTTTTCAATCGAACGCGAAGCGGCCGCACTGGTGAAAATCTATCGCCGCTTGTTAAAAGCCGAAGGTTAAGAACAGCAAACCAAAGCTGCCTTTCCAAGGACCCGGAAAGGGGTGCAACGTTTATCGCACCCCTGTAACCGCCTCAGCTTAGTGGCATGCGCTGTTCCGCAAGACCCGCCCACCAACTACATCCCGCCGGGATCACGTCATCGTTGAAGTTGTACATCGGGTGGTGGACCATCGCGGTATCGCCATTGCCTACTAAAATATAGGCACCGGGGCGCTCTTCGAGCATGAAGGCAAAGTCTTCCCCCCCCATAACAAGCGGCGCGTCATCGCATTGACCCGACACGCTGCGGGCGACGTCTGCGGCGAATTCCGTCTGGGCATCGTGGTTCACCATTACCGGATAGTTACGCACGTAATTGACCCGCGCCACCGCACCGAACGTTGCAGCGATGCCTTCGCAAATCTCGGTCACACGTTTTTCGGCCAAATCACGCAGCTCGTTTGACAAAGTGCGTACCGTACCCAGCAAATTTACCCGTTGCGGGATCACGTTAAACGCTTTTGAAGAGGATTCGATCGACGTGATTGAGACTACGATATTGCCTACCGGGTCCGCGTTGCGGCTGACGATGGTTTGTAACGCGGTGATGATATGCGCGGTGACCACCCCTGTATCGATTGTCTCGTGTGGCTTGGCTGCATGACCGCCCAGCCCTTCGACCTCGATCTCAAGCAGATCTGTCGCCGCAAAAAACGGCCCCGAGCGGATGCTGAACTGGCCTGCGGGAATGCCGGGCCAATTATGCATGCCATAGACCTCTTGGATGTTCCAACGGTCCATCATGCCATCGTTACACATTTCGCGACCACCGCCGCCGCCTTCTTCGGCGGGTTGGAAAATGACCACCACTGTACCGTCGAAATTACGCGTTTCCGCGAGATATTGCGCCGCCCCCAGCAGCATGGCCGTGTGCCCATCGTGACCACAGGCGTGCATCGCATTTGGGGTCTTCGACGCGTATTCCACGCCTGTCTGTTCATGAATAGGCAACGCGTCCATATCGGCGCGCAAGCCAATGACTTTGCCAGAGCCGGTGGAATTACCCTTGATAACCCCTACGACGCCGGTGCGACCAATACCCTCTACCACCTCATCGCAGCCAAAGCTGCGCAGCTTTTGTGCAACCGTGGCCGCGGTGCGGTGGGTTTCGAACAATATCTCGGGATGTTCATGCAGATCACGGCGCCATTCGGTAATGTCGTTGTGGAGTTCGGCAAATCGGTTTTTTACGGGCATTTCAGGCGGTCCTTTGGTGTGGTTAAATCCGTACGCGGGGCACAGCCTGCACTAGGCGGGCAATCGGGTTTCCACCATTTCCGCGAACCAGCTACAGCCTGCGGGAATGGCATCATCGTTAAAGTTGTACATCGGGTGGTGGACGGTCGGGCCGTCCCCATTGCCCAGCATGATATATGCGCCGGGACGTTTGTTCAGCATATATGAAAAATCTTCTCCGGCCATGATTGGTGGCGTATTTCTATCCACGCCGGGTGTCACTTTTTCGGCAGCATCCGCCGCAAAGCCGGTGTTTTCCTCGGCGTTGATGGTGATTGGATAGCCCCGTTCATAGGCAATATCCGCCCGACATTGGTAAGCAGCACAAGTATGCGTCACGATCGCCTCGAGCCGTTCCTGGGCCAAATCCCGCACGCCCGCATCCAATGTACGCACAGTACCGCGCAGACGCACGGTTTGCGGCAAGATGTTGTGGCTGTCTGTATCAGACCGCAGGGTGCATACCGAAACGACGACCTGTTTGATCGGGTCAACATTTCGGCTGGCAATGGATTGCAGCGCGACCACGACATGTGCAGCGGCAAGATTCGTATCAATCGCCTCGTGCGGTGCGGCGGCATGGCCGCCCTGCCCGGTTACGGTAATGTCAAATTCGTCTGCTGCCGCTAGCAAAGGCCCTGAACAAATCGCAAATTCCCCCACCGGATGACCCGGCATATTGTGCAGACCATATACTTCGTCGATTGCCCAGCGGTCCATCAGGCCTTCCTCGACCATAACGTTTCCGCCACCTCCGCCTTCTTCGGCGGGTTGAAAAATCAAAACGACCCGGCCATCGAAGTTGCGCGTCTCGGCCAGATACTGCGCAGCTCCTAGCAGGATCGCAGTGTGGCCGTCATGTCCGCACGCATGCATCTTGCCGGGGGTCTTCGACTGATACTCAAGACCCGTTGCTTCGGTCATCGGCAGCGCATCCATATCGGCACGCAGGCCGATCGTACGGCCTGATTTATTCGTCTTACCCTCGATAACAGCGACGATCCCGGTCTGGGCAATCCCAGTGGTAATATCGCTGAGGCCGAAACTGCGCAGCTTGTGTTCTACAAATGCAGCGGTTTGCGGCAGATCAAACATCAACTCGGGAATTGTATGCAGGTGACGGCGCCATGCGGTGATTTCGGCATGAGTGTCGGCAAAGCGGTTCTTAATAGGCATCGGGGGCTCCGTTCCGTGCGGGGTGTACGTTAAACATTAGGGCCAAGGATCATCGGGCTTCCGTCAGTAAACCGAGACAGTCGGAAGCGCGACAAATCGTGGCCAACCTCGCCCCCTGTTGCAAGTGCAGCGAGCACGCGTCCCATTCCCGGCCCGATCCCGAACCCATGACCCGACATACCTGTGCCGATGGTCAGTCCGGGCAAGCTTTCAACTTGGTCCACCACGGGCACGATATCGGGCATCGTATCAATCATCCCAGCCCACGCGGCCTTGAGCTTGACAGGGGGCAAGTCGGGGAACATTTCAGCAAAATTTCGGAGCAAACGGTTGATCTTGCCCATGTTTGGGGCCGGATTTAAAATACGCATTGCTTCAAACGGGGTTACCTCATCGCTGCGCCAACGACGTTTGGTTGTCCACGCATCCGGAAAGCCTTTGGGGGCGAAGGGATGCAAAACCTGTCCGAACGGACTGGCACGCAGTTGTGTCATGTAATGCGGCAAGGCGCGCCACGCATCGGGACCGATAAAAAGTTCCGGCGCGCCCGGCGGTGCCAGAGTATAGCCACCATCTTCGCGCCGTCTGAATGCAACTTTTCGATTTGCGGCGGCACCTGCGTAAATTTCGGGCAATGGTTCGGTGGCTGCAACATTTTCGCGCACCGAAAGCTGCGGCATACTGACCCCGTGATTGCGCAAGAACAAAGCAGACCAAGCCCCGCCCGCCAGCACGACATTATCCGCAGCAATCCGGCCCTGTTCGGTGACGACACCCGCCACACGTCCGGCAGTAATGTCTAGTGACCTGACAGCACAGCTTTCGATGATCTGAACGCCTTCGCGGGCTGCAATCGCCGCTAAGGCAGGCACAGCGACCCAAGGTTCCGCACGCAGATCTGACGGCGTGACCAGTGCACCCACCGACGGTCCGGCCATTCCGGGGAACATCGCCGCAACCTCAGCTTGTGATAAGATCTTGCTGTCTACCCCATTGGCACGGGCGTGGGGTAACCATTCTTCATAATCGGCAAGCTGGCTGGCCTTGTTGGCAAAATAGGTGATGCCCCCTTGGCGCAATCCGATATCGACGTTTGTTTGCGTCGCCAGTTCACTCCACAGCCGCTGCGCTTCTGACATAATCGGCATTTCGTCGGGATCACGGCCCTGCTGACGAATCCACCCCCAGTTGCGGCTGGATTGTTCGGCGGCCACCCTGCCCTTTTCTAGCAACGCCACCTTGTAACCGTCGCGCGCCAAGAACAACGCTGTGCATACTCCGATAATCCCTGCCCCAATTACGATAACATCGGCTGAATCCGGCTGTGGTCCGGGATACGTAATCGGCGTATCATGATTGATCGGAAATTCCATGGCGTGCCTTTTGGGTAGGTTTCTTATAGGTACCTATACCGACCCTTTGCTAAGCCGAGAGTCGGGTGATCAGATCGCGCATGAAGCTATGCCCGGCCTCGAATTGTGATACTTCGATATATTCATTGGGCTGATGTGCCTGAGCGATATCGCCGGGACCACAGATGACAGCGCTATAGCCGGCCTCCTGAAACTGCCCCGCTTCGGTTCCAT
>DRFG01000019.1 GCA_011050655.1 Roseobacter sp. | reverse complement strand
GAATTAGCTGTATACGCTGTCGTGCAACAATCGACCCTAAGCAGAGGGTTGGATGCCTTAGTGAAAAGCGGGCTTGTCTTGCGGCAGCCTGACCATGACGACAGCCGGGCAACGCGAATATTTTTGACTGACGCTGGCCGCGAGATCTATGAACGGCTTTGGCCGCACATGTCGAACGCCTACGATTCGATGTTTCGCGACGTCGCGGATTCAGAGAAGAACGCCTTTGTCGGGACCTTGCAGAAAATGCTTAAAAACATTCGCAAACATAATTTTTAAAGGAGGCTTTAATGGCGGAAAGATCCTTTAAGAAAGAAGTCGAATATTTGCGCTTGGGTCATGGTGATACCTTTACCGGCGAAGGCATTTTGGCCATTACCAAAGCACTGCTGGAAAATGGCGTGGGCTATGTCGGCGGGTATCAGGGGGCACCGATCAGCCATTTGATGGACGTTCTGGCAGACGCGCAGGATGTGCTTGATGAACTTGGGGTACGCTTTGAGGCAAACGCGAGCGAAGCAGCGGCCGCTGCGATGTTAGCCGCGTCGGTGCACTACCCAATCCGTGGGGCGGTCACGTTCAAAGGTCCGGTGGGCGTTAACGTGGCATCTGACGCCCTGGCCAACCTTAGCTCGTCGGGCGTGACCGGCGGCGCACTGGTGATTGTGGGCGAAGACTACGGTGAAGGTTCGTCTATCATGCAAGAGAGGTCGCACGCCTTCGCGATGAAATCTCAATTCTGGCTGCTTGACCCACGCCCAAACTTGCCCAGCATCACCAAAGCCGTAAAGGACGGGTTTGAGCTGTCTGAAGCGAGCAATACGCCGGTAATGCTGATGGTGCGGATCAGATCTTGCCACGTCACCGGCAGTTTTGAGACCCGTGATAATGTGGTGCCGCCTCTTACGGTCCAAGACGCGCTTAGTGATCCTCGCAGTGATTTTTCCCGCGTCGTTCTTCCGCCGATGAGCTATCTGCACGAGCAAGATAAGATCAAAACCCGCTGGCCCGACGCCGAAGCCTTTATTGTCGAAAACAAGTTGAACGAAGTATTCGGCCCCCGAAAAGCGCCTTTGGGCATAGTTGTGCAGGGCGGTATGTATAACGGTGTCATGCGTGCCCTGCACCGTCTGGGCCTGGCCGATATTTATGGCGATACCCAGATACCGATTTACGTACTGAACGTCACTTATCCCTTGATCAGAGAAGAATTCGACGGATTTTGCGAAGACAAGCATCATGTGTTGGTTGTCGAAGAAGGCCAGCCAGATTTTATCGAGCAACAGCTTGGCAACATGTTGTACAAATCCCGCAGTTCAGTGGCCTTGCATGGCAAGGATATGCTTCCCATGGCCGGGGAATATACCGGTCAGATAATGCTCGACGGTATCACAGCATTTCTTAAACACGCCGCACCGCACATGCTGCCTGGTCAAGTTCGCGCGCCCAACGTAATCGCGCCGGAAATCCCTGACCTTACAAAAACTGTTCCGATCCGCCCGCCAGGGTTTTGCACAGGCTGCCCCGAACGGCCGATTTTTGCCGCGATGAAGTTGACAGAGCAAGAGCTTGGCAAACATCAGATCAGCGGTGATATCGGTTGTCACCTGTTTGCTTCGCTTCCGCCTTTCGAAATCGGCGGCGCAACCATGGGGTACGGTCTTGGCCCTGCATCTAACGCCGCTTTTGACGGTGGGGGCGAACGCCGGGCGATATCGATCTTGGGCGACGGAGGGTTTTGGCACAACGGCCTCAGCTATTCTATCGGAAACATGGTATTCAATAAATCCGACAGCGTGGTGGTGATTGTCGACAATTACTATTCTGCTGCGACTGGCGGCCAAGATGTGCTGTCTAGTCGCGCCAAAAACGAGACTAAATCAACGAATAACCCAATATCAAAGGCGCTAAGGGGAGTAGGAATTGAATGGATCAGGCAAATCGACCGCACATATGATGTGGGCCGAATGCGCGATGTTCTGCGCGAAGCGTTAACCACCGATTACAACGGTCCCAAGGTGATTATCGCGTCTTCGGAATGTATGCTCAACAAACAGCGACGCGAAAAACCGCAACGCACCCACGCCATTAGCGAGGGCCAGCGCACCAGCATTTCGCGCTTCGGCGTTGACCCCGACATTTGCACCGGTGATCATGCTTGTATCCGTCTCTCCGGATGTCCGTCCTTGTCGCTCAAGAAGCTCGACGATCCGCTGCGTGACGATCCGGTTGCCCATATCGACCAGTCATGCGTCGGTTGTGGTAATTGTGGTGAGGTCGCCGATACCGCTATTCTTTGCCCCTCGTTCTATCAGGTGGATATGGTGCACAACCCCAAGCGCCACGAGGTATGGCGCACCCGGCAGCGCAACAAGGTAGTTGCTTGGCTGCAACGACGTCGCAGTGCAAAGCGGTTGGCGTTTCAATGACCGAGAACCTCTCGGGACAAATGACCAAAGTACAGCCAGCATATATTACAAAACTAGCGATAATGGCCGTTGGCGGGCAGGGTGGCGGGGTACTGACCGGCTGGATCGAAAAGCTGGCGCGCGCACAGGGGTATAGCGTTCAAGCAACCAGTGTCGCAGGCGTTGCACAGCGAACAGGTGCGACGATTTATTACCTAGAAATGACACCAACCAGCGAAAAACTCCCGATCTTTGCCTTAGCGCCATCGTCTGGCGACATAGATATCTTGATCGCCGCCGAGATGATGGAGGTGGGGCGCGCCATCTTGAGGGGCTTTGTAACGCCCGACAGAACAACGCTGATAGGGTCGACGCATCGGGCGCTGGCGGTGTCGGAAAAGTCTGCTCCTGGCAACGGCATCGCCAATGCCGACGAGGTTCAAGCCGCAGCAGAAATCGCTGCACAGAGACTGATATTGGCGGACATGGAAGGGCTGGCGGTGGCACATGGTTCGAATATATCAGCCAGCCTGTTTGGTGCGCTGGCGGCATCGGGTGCCTTACCTTTTGCGCGATCGGCCTTTGAAAGCACCATTCGCGAAAGTGGCAAAGGTGTCGGCCCAAGCTTACAGGCATTTTCCGCGGGGTTTGACGCAACCTTGGGGCTGACTGACAAAGACACCGCACCCCAGTCTGCAAAGCTTGCGGTTGCAGGTCGAACCAATTTTATGCCGCAGTGGGAGATTTTGCGCCGCCGGATTGACGCCTTACCCGATCCGCTTCGTCCAATGGCTTTGGTAGGTCTTGAAAAAGTGGTCGATTTTCAAGATTGCAGCTATGGTAGTCTCTACCTTGATCGGGTGGAGCAGATGATGGCGCAAGATAGCGCCTCTCATGATTGGTCGCTTGCCATTACAGCGGCGAAATATATCGCAAACGCCATGGCTTATGATGATATTATTCGTGTGGCGGATCTTAAAACCCGTGGCTCCCGGTTCGACCGCATTCGGACCGAAATGGCTGCCTGCCCTGACCAAGTGATGCAGTTGACCGAATACTTTCACCCTCGAGCTGAAGAAATTTCTGGTATGTTGCCCCGATCATTGGGAGCAAGAGTGGAGAGCAGCCCTAGGATCATGGCATGGTTGAACCGCCGGTTCGCCGCGGGGCGACGTTTGCGAACGGATAGCATACCCGCATTCTTGCTGCTTTATTGGCTAGGTGGTTTAAGATCTTATCGCTTGAAAACCCGCCGCCATTCTATCGAAGTAGCCCATTTGGACGCCTGGTTGCATCAAAGTTTGGCCCCACTGGCGTCCAACTATGAGCTAAGTGTCGAAATGCTGCGGTGCCAGCGGCTGATAAAGGGATATTCAGATACCCACAGCCGCGGACAATCGAAATTCGCAAGCGTGATGCACGGCGCAAGTTTGGTGAAGGATCGCAAAGACGCGGCTGAATGGGTCGCGCGGTTACATGCTGCCGCGTTGCAAGACCCCGAAGGCAAGGCGCTTTCCGGCGCATTAGACACTGTTCGTAGCTTTTCCTAAAGCAAATCGATCGATTTCATGAAAATAGCCATTGCTCGCTTCGCCACATAAACTCAGACTGTCTATGGTGAAGGGGCGCAAGCAAGCGGGTTGTAGATAATCCAGTAGCAGCGTGGATACTGAACTGCTCTGGTCAGGTGACAACGGGCCAGTCAACGTGATGTGAAACCGGAAATACTCTTTGACGTGAGGGTACCCAAAGGTATTCAAATAAATGCGCTGCGTTTCCGTCAGTGCCGGGGAATTCTTTCGCGCAAGTTCGTCATCGCTTAAGGGTGCGCGAAATCTTTCAAAGTTCTCGATCGCATCGCCAGCCAGATCTACCAAAGCACTCGGGTTGCCTTGTGGGGTAAGTGCCAGAAACCGGCCGATCTTAGACAGGGTAAGCCCGTCAAGGACAAAGGGTTCTCGGCCGCTGCAAAATGTTTCCAGCGCGTTCGCTAATCCGGTTTCCGTTTGGCCATCCGCCAGTCTAAAGGGCGCTCTAATTGTCCCGTGCAGGCCATATTTTCTGGGCCGCTGGGTGATCTTGTTGATGTCGACACCAGCATAGTCGGGCTGATGAACGGTGGTGCCTGTCTTGATGTCCCAACCCAACCATGCGGCACCAAGGCACGCAAAGACGCCGGGTGGTGGGGTGAAATAGATGGCATAGCGACTGTACATGAAACGCCCCTTTTCCGCCCTACCTACGCGATGAATGTTTCAGTTTATAGATATCGGTTCACCAGATTCTCTAGCATTTCCTGACGACCTGATGCTGGTTGTGGGTTCAGGTTCTTCGATTTCACCTGCGCATTGATTGTTTCAAGGTTGCTATCAAGTAATCCCAGGCCCCGCGCAGAGTCCCATCCGGCATAACGTGCGTCTCGTGCCGCTTCCAATCTGCCGTCCTCAAGCATCGCGGCGGCAGCTTTCATCCCCTTGGCGCAGACATCCATTGCGCCGATATGTGCCAATATCAGGTCCTGCGGGTCCAGCGACTGACGGCGCAGTTTTGCGTCAAAATTGGTGCCACCGGTGCTGAAACCGCCTGCTTTCAGCACCTCGTAATAGGCCAGTGCGACTTCGGGGACCGAGTTGGGGAACTGATCGGTATCCCAACCCGATTGGTAATCGTTGCGATTCATGTCGATCGAGCCGAAGATGCCAAGCGCTGACGCCAAGGCTAGTTCGTGTTCAAACGAATGCCCCGCCAATATGGCGTGCCCCTGTTCGATGTTCACCTTTACTTCGTTCTCAAGCCCGTAATCCTTAAGGAAGCCATAGACCGTCGCGACATCATAATCATACTGATGTTTGGTCGGTTCTTGCGGTTTAGGCTCAATTAGGATGGCCCCTTTGAATCCGATCTTCCGGGCGTATTCAACGGACATCTGCAAGAAACGCCCCGCCTGTTCGCGTTCACGCTTCATGTCGGTATTCAGCAACGTCTCGTATCCTTCGCGCCCGCCCCACAGCACGTAGTTCTCACCACCCAGCTTGTGGGTCACGTCTATGCATTCCTTTACCGTCGCCGCGGCATAGGCAAAAATATCAGGGTCAGGGTTCGTCGCGGCGCCCGACATATAACGGCGGTTCGAAAACAGGTTCGCGGTGCCCCATAGCAGCTTGGTGCCGGTCTGCTCCATCTTTTCACCGAAATAATCGGTGATCTCATGCAGGCGCGCGGTACTTTCGGCAAAGGTGGCTCCCTCGGGGCGCACATCGGCATCATGAAAACAGAAATACGGCTGGCCAAGGATCTTGAACATGTCGAACGCGGTATCTGCTTTGGTTCTGGCGTGATCCATGGTGTCGCCGAACCAGGGGCGTTCAAAGGTCTGCCCGCCAAAAGGATCGCCCCCTGCCCACGCAAAGCTGTGCCAATACGCCACCGCAAAGCGTAGATGCTCGGACATCGTTTTACCCATCAGCATCTCGTCGGGATTATAGCTGCGATAGGCAAAACCGTGGTCTGCCTGCGGGTCATAGGTAATTTTCGGGATGCCGTCGAAAAAGCTGGTCATGGAATTGTCCTTGTTCGTTTAGCGCAAGTGTTTTACCGCGCGGTATGTGTCAGCGTATCGCGCATGAGCTTCGGCGAATGTGTCAACCAAGTGAACATCAGGCTCTATTACGCGCGAAATGGGCGGAGGAACGGCCAGTTCGGCACCCTCGCCAGTAGCGGCCATGCGGCCAAGCCGTGCCGCACCAAGAGCGCCGCCAAAGTCACCGGCAGCAGGAATCTGGATCGGCATATTCAGCGATGTTGCAATTGCCTTTAGCCAGTAGTCGGATTTTGATCCGCCCCCGACAGCGATCAGGCTGTCGATGTTTGTGCCGGTCTGAACCATGGCGTCAAAACTGTCGCGCACTGCGTGGGTCACCCCTTCAAGCACGGCGCGGGTCATTGCGGCCCGATCGGTATTATGCGCGAGATGCAAAAAGCCGCCACGAACATGGGCATCATTATGTGGCGTCCGTTCACCACCGAGATAGGGCATAAAGATCGTTCGACCGGGGGCCTGTAACTGCTCTAGGTCTGCGGTCAACTGTCGCGCATCCGCATTCAAGATGCCCGCCAGCCAGTTCAGTGAATCCGTTGCAGACAGGATCACCCCCATTTGGTGCCAAAGGTTTGGCAGCGCGTGGCAAAAGCTGTGCAGGGCGCTTTCGGGGGCGGCGGCATAGCTCGGGGTAGCCGCAAACAAGACGCCGGAGGTGCCAAGGGACACGAAAGCCTGCCCCGGCTTCACAACGCCCATTCCAATGGCCGATGCTGCATTATCGCCGCCGCCTCCAGCAACGGGAATACCCGCAGGCAGGCCAAGTTTTCCTGCAATAGAGCCGCTTAATACACCTGATACCTGTGATCCTTCCACAAGTGTCGGCATCTGGTCACGGGTCAGACCGGACTTGGCCAACAAGGTATCAGACCAACCTCTGGCACCTGTATCTAGCCAACTGGTACCCGCCGTGTCCGACATGTCCGAGACCGCTTCACCGGTAAGCCAAAACCGCAACGTATCCTTGGGCAAAAGAACCTTGTCAATTTGGGCAAAGATATCGGGTTCATGCCGGCGCACCCATTCGACCTTCGGGGCGGTGAAGCCGGGAAAAACAATGTTGCCAGAGATTCTACGCCACAACGGATCAGCATCCAGTTCTGCGGCCTCAACAGCGGCGCGGGTATCGTTCCACAGCAAACACGGGCGCAAGGGCACGCCGCTGGCGTTCATCAATGTGGCACCATGCATGTGACCGCTAAGCCCGATACCTTGAACCTGCGACAGATCAACCCCCAACGCCGCAATCGCATTTTCACAAGCGATGAACCAGTCGCTGGGGTTCTGTTCGACCCAGCCATCCTGTGGGCGGGATGCCTGCAGGGGTGCCACGCTTTCCGCGACGATTTTCTCTGCGCCATCGACCAACAGGGCTTTCAGCCCTGAAGTCCCTAAATCCAGCCCTAAATACATGGTTTTCCCTTTAGCCAGAGCCTAAGCTGCGTCGCGCGCCTTGCCCATGATGATCATGCTCAGGATGTCATCCTCGGTCACGTCGCCCACCTTTTCGGTGCCTATTAGCGCACCGTTTTTCATGACGGACACGCGGTCGCACAGATCCAGCATCTCGCGGGTGTCATGGCTGATCAAAAAGATGCCCAAGCCTTGGGCCTTTAGCTCTTTGATTAGGTCTGCAACCATCTTGCTTTCATGCACACCCAAAGCGGCTGTCGGTTCGTCCATAATCAGGATTTTGGCGTTGAAATACACTGCACGAGCTATTGCAACTGATTGCCGCTGACCCCCCGAAAGCGCTGAAACAGGCTCGCTTATCTTCTTAAAATTGGGGTTCAGCCGCGCCATGATCTTGCGAGTCTCCGCCTCCATCTGGGCGTCATCGACCAGACCGAACCGGTTGGTCAGCTCGCGCCCTAAAAACAGATTGCTGGGGGCATCTAGGTTATCTGCCAAGGCAAGCGTTTGATAAATGGTTTCGATGTTATGGCGTCGGGCATCGCGGGGTGAATGGATATTGGCTTTTTTGCCTTCGATCCAGATTTCGCCCTCGTCCATCTGATAGGCCCCGGCGAGGATCTTGATCAGCGTCGATTTACCGGCCCCGTTATGCCCCAGCAGGCCGACAACTTCGCCGGGAAACAGATCCAACGACACGTTATCGACTGCGCGCACGCCCCCGAAAGATAACGAGATGTTCTTGAGCTCTACCAGCGGTGTCATCATTTCCCTCCCAGGCGGCGGCGATAGACGATGTCGATCCAGACGGCGAGGACAAGAACCGCGCCTACAACGATGTTTTGCAGCGGCGCATCAACGCCCACCATGGCCATGCCCGACTGCAGCGATTGCATGATCAGTGCGCCCAGAATTGCGCCGTGAATCGTACCTATTCCGCCTGCAAGCGCTGTGCCGCCGATTACTGCAGCTGCGATTACCCGCAGCTCATCCAACGTGCCGATGTCATTAGAATGGTTTGTCAGGCGGGCCGACGCGACGACGGCGGAAAGTGCGATTAAGCCCCCCATCAGCGCAAATACCTTGACCGTTAAGAGCCGTGTGTTGATGCCGGACAGTTCTGCGGCATCAGGATTACCGCCAGTTGCAAAGATATACCGCCCCAGACGGGTCCGGCGTGCCATCACGGTCATGCCTATCGCAATCGCGATCAGCAGCAGCACGGAGTAGGGTATACCATAAGCAGCGGCATAGCCGTCCGGCATCACATCACCACGAGCCTTGAACTCTCTGATAAGGCGGGCAGTGGGGACTTCGTAGGCGTTCAAAGTCGCGACAAAACCCATGATCCCGCCAGCAATAATGAGCCCAACCAATATTTCGGCCCAAACTGGTTTAATCGGGAAGCCGTGGTTGATTTTGTTGCTCCGCGCCGACCACAAAGCCCAAAGGGCTGCAAGTACGGCAATCACACCGACCACCCATGACCAGGTTTCGCCTAGTGTCCCGTTGATGCCGCCAAACTTACGAAAAGTTTCATCCAATGGTCCGATGGTCTGCCCGTCGGTCATGTACCAAGCCACGTTGCGCCAGATCAGCAGGCCGCCCAAGGTCACGATAAAGGCGGGTATCGTTAGAAATCCGATCAACCACCCCTGAAACGCTCCGATTGAAATGCCGACCACCAGTCCGACTGCAATTGCGATCCATGGTGTCAGTGGGTGCCCAAGGCCAAGGCCCAACAATCTCGGGAGAATATCGGTTTGCGTCATCGCCATCGCGGCTGAGCATGTCGCGAGCATCGCGCCGACAGACAGGTCGATATGCCGCGTGACGATCACAAAAACCATGCCGGTCGCCATAATGGCAACGCTGACCGTCTGGATCGTCAGGTTAAAGATATTGCGCGGGGTCAGAAACCGCCCGTCGGTTAGCACGTTAAACACGAGGCAGACCAGAATAAACGCGCCGATCATCCCCAGCAGGCGGGTGTCGATCTCGAGCTGGCTAAGAAAGGAGCGTTTGGGTGCCGTCGGTGACGGACGCACAGCAGCCCCGGTTTCGGTTGTGGTATCTGTCATGTGAATGGCTTCCAACTGAGGTCGCGGTGTCTTTCAGTGACCGTGGGTATCTCGGGCATGAGTAAGGGGGAGCAGAGCGCACACCCCTGAAGATCAACCAGGGGTGTGGGATATTGATTTAGTTACAGACGTCTAAGCCCGAAACGCCTTGGCACAGAGCCTCTTTGGTGATCCAGCCAGCATCGACGACCGCGTTCAGGTTGTCCTTGGTAACGGGGACCGGTGCCAAGAACTTGGCCCACAGGGTCGTCCCGCCGGGTGATGTCCATTCGGTCGCTCCGTCAATGCCCGACATCTCGGTACCGCCTGCCAAGGCAACTGCGATTTCAGCGGCGTTCTTGCCCAGATCGCGGGCGTCTTTCCAGACGCTGACGGTCTGCGTGCCCTTTGCAACGCGGTTCAAAGCGGCGTGATCTCCATCCTGACCGGATACCGGTGTGCCTTCCATGCCCTGTGCCGTAAGTGCCGCAACCGCGCCGCCGGCTGTACCGTCGTTAGACGCGACAACAGCATCAACTTTGTTGTCTTGCGCCGTCAGGATTTGCTCCATGTTACGTTGAGCGTTCGCAGGCAACCAACCGTCTGTGTACGCTTCGGCCACGATGGTAATATCGCCTGCGTCAATTGCGGATTGCAGCACTTCTTGCTGACCGCCGCGCAGGAAATCAGCGTTGGGATCAGTAGGAGAGCCCTTGATCATCACATAGTTACCCTTTGGCATCGCTTGCAATACGGCGCGGGCCTGCATGCGGCCGACTTCGACATTGTCAAACGTCAGATAGAACGCGCGTGGATCTTCGATCAGGCGGTCATAGCCAACAACAGGAATACCTTCGTCTGCCGCTGCGGTGATCGCTGGGCCGATGGCTTGGCTGTCCTGTGCAAGGATGATCAGCGCATCAACGCCTTGGGCGATCAGGCTTTCCACATCGGACAGCTGTTTGGCGGATGATGATTGCGCATCGGCGCTGACATATGTCGCTCCTGCTGCTTCCAGCGCAGACTTTATAGCCGCTTCATCAGTTTTCCAACGTTCTTCCTGAAAGTTAGACCAGCTCACGCCAACGGTGATATCTTGTGCTAGGGCCGAATGGGTGAGTCCCGCCGTTGCGACCGCTACAGCCATGAAGATTTTACGCATTTCTTTCCTCCCAGATGAAATGTTTCCGATATCCTTGACGATATCGATGACCTCGTACTCTGAGGTTGCGCAGTTTAATTCAGTTGTCAAAATAAATTTGCGGAATCTGGACAAAGAATTTGACACGAGCCGTCAAAACCGCCCTAATTCCAGAAGGTACAAGGCGTTAACTTGGGCTTCTTGGGCGAATTGATAAATCCATCAGGGGATAAAGTTTGGCTGGCGAACTAATTAATCATAACGGCCTAAAAGAAGCGGGATCAACATTGCCGGGATGCGGACCGTTGATGGCGTTGCCCCAAGATGATGTGCGCCCGCTGCGCCAGCAGGTCTTTGAACAGGTACGTGCGAACGGTCAGATGCCCCGAATGGATGTCGCGCGGGCACTAAACATCAGCCCGGGCTCGGTCACCACCATCACCTCGGACTTGATAGCCCGCGGTTTGTTGCAAGAGGTAGAGGACAGTCAACGTGGCCCAAACAGGGGCCGTCCTCCCATTGCCTTGCGTGTCGCCCCGCTAAGCCGGTTTGTCGTTGGAATGAAGTTGTCTGACGAACGCCATACGGCGGTACTGCTTGATCTTGCGGGAAATGTCGTGGCCGGGGCGCACCAGACCAGCGCCGCATTGCGCCAGTCTACCGACGAAATATTGGCTGAAGTAAACACCTTGATGGGGAAGCTGTTGCAGAAGGCGGGGCGCGTCACCGCCGATATCAGCGCTGTAGGGATAGGCCTGCCGGGCTTGGTCGACGCAGGCACCGGCATCGTTAAGTGGTCGCCGGTAATGACAGAAACCGACATGCCGCTGCGCGATCAGCTTTCCGCCACGCTGGGTCTCCCGGTATCGTTGGACAACGATACAAACCTTTTGACACTGGCTGAATTATGGTTCGGGGCTGGGCGCGGTATCTCCAATTTTGCAGTAGTGACGATTGAACGCGGTGTCGGCATGGGTTTGGTCCTGAATAACCGGCTATTTCGCGGGGCACTGGGGCCGGGGATGGAGCTGGGCCACACCAAGGTACAGCTTGATGGGGCTTTGTGTCGTTGCGGCCAGCGCGGATGTCTGGAGGCTTATGTCGCTGATTATGCGTTGATCCGCGAAGCAGGGACCGCATTGGACCGCGATCCGCGTATGGACAGTTCTGCCGTGACGATGATCGAAACGCTTTACCAAGAGGCAAATGCGGGTAACGAAGCCGCGTTGGCGATCTTTAGCCGTGCTGGGCGGTTCCTAAGCGTCGGCTTGGCAAATATCGTGCAACTTTTCGACCCTGAACGTATCATTCTAAGCGGTGAACGCATGCGATACGAATATATGACCGCAGACGATATGCTGGCCGAAATGAACAGCATGATCCTTCCTGCAGGCCGCACCCCTACACCCGTTGATATCCATGCCTGGAGCGGGTCTGTCTGGGCCAAAGGGGCTGCTGCGCTTGCTCTGTCTGAATTAACCAATACGTTGCTCGGAGAGGGTGCCGCTTGATCCGGATGCTGGTGCTAATCCCAGTAGCGTTGGCGCAACCCACATCGGCGGCACCACTATTCGAAGATGTGTCTCAGGCCCTGCCCAAGCATCAATACACTGGTGGTTGGGAACACTTTGTCGGGGGCGGGCTATCGGCGTTTGACTGTTCGGGCGACGGGTTGCCTGATATGGTGGCGGCAGGCGGGAGCTCTCCGTTGCTGCTGCTAAAAAACGTCTCTGATACGGGGAAATTAGCGTTCGTGAGCGCAGAATTACCCATGGAAATCACCCAAACAACGGGGGTCTACCCCTTGGACATAGACGCGGATGGTGTGCTTGACGTTTATGTGATGCGCGTCGGGCCTGACAAAGTGCTGCGCGGTGGTCCCGATTGCAGTTTCGAGGATGTGACACAAAGTTGGGGCATCCCGCAGACCGACCAGTGGACGACATCATTCACCGCGTGGTGGACAGAAGATATGGCGTTTCCGACGATGGCCATAGGTCATTATGTTGATCGTACCGACCCCGAAGGCCCGTTCGGTACCTGTGATAACAACACGTTGTTATATCCAACCGGTGACCAAGCCCCGTATTACACGCCTCACGTTCTTAATCCGGGGTATTGCGCCCTATCGATGCTTGCCGCCCACGATGCGCGAGGCCGGTTATCCCTGCGGATATCCAATGACAGGCACTATTATGTATCCGGTGGGTCTGAACAGCTTTGGGATGTCGAAACGGAGCGCTTCCTTTCACAGGAAGATGGCTGGCCGACGGTTTCGCTGTGGGGAATGGGAATAGCGAGCCGAGACCTCACTGGCGATCAGCGTGACGAAGTAATGCTGACCTCTATGGGCGATCAGTTGATGCAGATCGCCCAGGTCGACGGAACCTATAGAAATGCCGGTTATGATTTCGGGACCTATGCACACACCCCATATCTCAGGGAGGATGGGCGCCCATCGACTGGGTGGCATGCAACTTTCGCTGACGTCGACAACGATGCACATGTTGATTTGTTCATCGCAAAAGGAAATGTGGATCAGATGCCCGGTATGGCGATGCTGGACCCTAATAATCTGCTGATGCAAGGTGCCGACGGCCGGTTCACCGAAGCAGGCGATACAGCCGGGGTAGCCGATACAGCCCGGTCACGCGGGGCCGCTGTAGCTGATTTCGACGGCGACGGTCTGCTTGATCTAGCCGTCGTCAACCGGCGGGCCGATATGCGGCTATATCGGAATATAACGTCTAACGCAGGCCAGTGGGCGAAGGTTCAACTTGAAGGGGCGCCAACAAACCGGTTTGCCATCGGCGCTCGGGTGATTATCACAGCTGACGGAACCCTACAAAGCCAGCAAGTTACCATAGGCGGCGGCCACGCGGGTGCCACGCTTCTACCCCTTCATTTCGGGATCGGCACCGCCCAAGAGGCAACCGTACAAGTACAGTGGCCTGATGGGACGCTAGGCGGTTTGGTCAAAGTCGGGGCAGCTGCGACGCTTAACATACGCTATCCGCATTAATCGCCAAAGCCACCGACCGAAAGCCCGCTTGGAACCGTCGGGGGGATACCCATGCGCCCGGACAATGCTTGCGGATCGTCAAGGCTGCGTAAAAAAGAGACTAATGAAGCTATTTCTGCGTTATCCAACGCTACGGGCACTTTAACCACTGTCGCCTTTCTGATGTTTGCTCGCGCAATCGGATCATCCATTTCTCGCCAATCGTCGACATCCAGCGGTGGCAGCAATACGCCGCTTCGCTCGGTACCTTGGTTGGCGAAACGCTCAATGGCGGCGGAGGGGTCGAGGTGGTCGGCAAGAAAACCCATCATCTCGCTGTGACTGCCCGCGTGACCCCACGGGCCAGTTTGCATCACGTTGCGAAGCGATGGCGTGCGAAAGGCATAGGCATCGGCGCTGTCGCCGGTGACGCGCATACGGCCCGTATCCTTGGCGTGGTTTTCAAATGTGGCCGCTTTGCCCGGGCCTAGCTGGGGTGCAGCCATGGCATAGAATTTATGATCGGTCTGGAACGCACCTGAATGGCACGCGCTGCATTTGGCTTTGCCATAGAAAAGGTTCATTCCCGCTTCAGCACCGGGCGGCAGCAGTACAGAGGGGTCACGCAGATATGCGTCAAAGGGCGATGTGTCGGATCGCCATTCTTGCGCAATGAACTTGGCTATGGCGTTGGATATATCCGTGAAGCGAATTTGGTTAGCTGCATCAATGTGATCATAGACCGCCTTAAACCTCTGAGCATATTCAGGTATCGCCGCCACCCGTTTCGCCAGCAGATCCCAAGCGCCGCCATTCCCCGTAATCAGCCCTTGGCGGACTGCCTTGGCAACATCGTTTTCAGCGTGGTGCCCCGCCATTTCGTCTGGGCTGAGGACCGGAAACATCGTCTGGGCAGACAGGATCGAATCAAACCCGTCGAGCATGTCATCGTCCATAGGTGTCCGAAACCCGGACGGCATGTCACTAAAAACTTCGATGCGACCATCGTGAAACAGCACGGTAAACTGGTTTGCACCGAGGTTGAACAAAGCCGGAGAGTTTCTGGGTACACGTTGCACCGGCATGTTTTTCGCATCACCCCTGCGCTTTGGCCCCACACCGATGCCGCCTTCACCCAACCCCAGCGAAACACCGTCGGATGTTGCGAAATAGGGATGGTGGCAGGTGGCGCAGGCAATGTTGCGATTGCCGGAAAGGATCGGGTCATAGAACAACAGCTGACCCAGAATGGCTTCGTCCCTATTCACCGGAATGAACATATTTTCCGTTATAGGGTCTGGCAATGGGTCAGCCAGACTGGCAACGGGACCAATCGCAAATAGGAATGTTATGGCCCACAGCCTAGTCATTAATTCTTCTATCCCCAATTTCATAAGTCGGACAAGCCCATGCATCGGTTCACTGGCTTGTTCGCAATTCCCGTAAAAATTGCTTTTGTGGTAGGTCATTTCACACTAGGCTTTTGATCACGGCCGGGTTCCGGTCAAAACCAATCGAGGGAGACTGCGAAATGGGCAAGCGAGATGAATGGATCGAAAAATACGCGGATGATTTGAAAAATAAGTGCGGCATGACGCCCGACATGGACTTATTGACAAAAGTAACGATCGGGTGCGGTCCTTCGATCTATAACGCTGACGCCCAGACGGTCGCTAGTTCGCAACAAAGCGAGCTTGAGCTGGTCAAGGAAAATTTTCTGATGAAAAAGCTAGGCATGACCGACAGCGCCGACTTGATGGATGCGATTAACAAAGTAGTCGAAACCTATGGTAGATCGGAACGCAACAAATACCGCGCAGTGATCTATTACATGCTCACGAAGCATTTCGGCAAAGAATCCGTTTACAGCTAGGCTAGCCAACGACCATGCTGGCGTTTGCTTGGTTAAGCGGACGTTCCTATTTTGTGCCTCGTTTTAAACATAAGTTCGTTGTGAACGTTGGGAAAAAATGACACAATACCAAGCTATAGGCAGCTAGCTAAGTATACGCGAGGTGGCCATTTATGGCTCGCGTGGGGTGGGGGAAGGGTTCCGGTGGTACCGGGACCCTAAACTACTGTTTCAGGCGTCGGTTTGCCCCATGGCACAGATATCCGACCATTGCTTTTCCGTCACGGGCTGCACAGACAGGCGGGGGCTTTTTACCAATGGCATATCTGCGAACCGTTCGTCGGTCTTGATATCATCCAAGGTAACGGGCACCGAAAATGGTCGGACCGCTTTGATGTCGACGCATTCCCAACGGGGATCATCGGTAGAACTGTCCTGATGTGCAGCAGCGCAAACTTCGACGATGCCGACGATCGCCCGTTCACCTTGCGAATGATAAAAGAAACCACGGTCACCAACGGCCATGTCCCGCATGAAATTACGCGCTTGGTAATTGCGCACGCCGTCCCATTCCTCGCCGGTGTCACCCTTGTCGACCTGGTCTTTCCAGCTCCAGGTCGATGGCTCGGATTTGAACAGCCAATAGGCCATCAGCCGATCACCCTGTTCCAAATCATCAGCTGAACATTTTCGAACAGCGCTGCCCGGGCATAGGGGTCGTTGTTGGCCCATTCCTGCGCCGCAGGTTTGTCATCCACATCCAATATGATCAGCGAACCGATCATTTCACCATCATTATCCAGCAACGGCCCAGCCTGTGAAACGCAGCCTGTAGATTTTAAATAGTCCAAGTGTGCTGCACGGTTCTCTTTGCGTACAGAGAGGGAATCAGGTTTGTCTGTGGCGAGCAGGGCGATCAGCATGTCATTCTTCCTTTAAGGGGCGGGTCAACAGCGCCTTCATTGCGCTAGGCACATCTAATCTATTCTCGACCAACCCTGCAACGGCGGCGGTAATCGGCAAGTCCAAACCATGATCCTGCGCCAAGCGGTTAATAGCCTGTGCGGTCGCTGCACCTTCGACAGTCGTTGTCGTGTCGAACGGTTGCCCCGTGCCCAAAGCGAACCCCAAGCGGTAATTACGCGACTGCGTTGACGTGCAGGTCAGCGTAAGGTCACCAAACCCCGAAAGGCCGGACAACGTTTCGGGGTTTGCATGAAAATGGGCGGCGAGCCGCTGCATTTCAGCAAAGCCTCGGGTCATCAGCGCAGCACGGGCGCTTTCGCCTAGCCCAGCCCCTATCGCCGCCCCCGAAGCGATGGCCACAACGTTCTTGAGGGCCCCGCCCAATTCAGCGCCGATTGTGTCGCCTGTCCGGTAAAGCCTCAGATTTGCCGTGGTTAGAGCCTGTTGCAGTTGTATGCACATGGCAGGATCGTCGCAGGCGATCGTCAGCGCAGTCGGCAGCCCACGGGCGATGTCGGCGGCAAAGCTTGGGCCGGTCAAGATCGCAGGCATAGCTTTCGGCAAGACCTCGCGGATCACCGCAACAGGGCCAAGCCCGGTTTCCAGCTCAATCCCCTTGCAACACGCCACGATGGTCTTGCCGTTCAACATTGATGAATTCTGGATAAGAAAGCTGCGTAGTTTCTGCATCGGCACGGCGGCTAAAAGAATATGTGCATTAACCGCTTCGGCAAGCGTTTCCGTTACATATAAGCCAGCAGGAAACCGACATCCGGGAAGGCGCGCTGTGTTTTCGCGGGTTTCGGCCATTCCGTGTGCGTTGCGTGCCCACAAGGTAGTTGCCCTTTTATCGGCCAGCGATATCGCAAGGGCTGTGCCAAAAGCTCCGCCGCCCAAAACCGCAATACTCATGCTTTGGCCCCTTTTTTGCCGCTTCCCAACATGGAAGGCTGGTCGGTATCCAAAGGCCACCGGGGCCTTGCCGACAGTGTTAGATCATCGGGCCCACGCAATTGGCTTTGTTCGGCGGCGGCAAAGGCGATCATCGCCGCGTTGTCGGTGCACAGGACCATCGGCGGGGCCACGAAAGAGCAATCAAATTCTGCCGCAACAGTCTCTAGGCTCGCACCTATCGCCTTGTTCGCAGCGACCCCGCCTGCCACGCACAAGGTGCGTACGGTAGGGTCTACTTCAAGGTAGATCCTGATGGCCCGTCGGGTTTTTTCGGCCAGCACATCCACTACCGCGGCTTGGAATCCCGCTGCCAGATCCGCCTGATCTTCACGGCTAAGGCCGTCCTTTTCGGCTATAACTTTGTCGCGCGCACGCAGAACGGCGGTTTTCAAGCCCGAGAATGACATGTCGCAATCCGCTCGATCAAGCAAAGGCCGCGGCAGGGCAAACCGCTTGGGGTGGCCAGTGCGGGCAGCATTTTCGATAGCTGGCCCCCCAGGTTGCGGCAAGGAAATCAAACGTGCGACCTTGTCGAAGGCTTCTCCCGGGGCGTCGTCGATCGTACCGCCAAGTCGCTCGAACTGGTCCGGGCCTCTGACTAATAAGAACTGACAATGCCCGCCGGATACCAACAGCATCAGATAAGGATAAGGGATATTATCTGTTAGTCTTGGGGTCAGCGCGTGACCCGCCAGATGGTTGACGCCATAAAGCGGTTTCCCAGTGGCGGCCGATAACGCCTTGGCGCACATGACACCTGACAATACGCCACCAATCAACCCTGGCCCGGCAGTGACTGCTATCCCGTCAATTTTAGCAAACGTTAGAGCCGCATCAGTGAGCGCTTGCTCGACACAATGATCAAGCTTTTCGGCGTGGGCCCTAGCTGCGATTTCAGGCACAATTCCGCCGAACGCCGCGTGCAAATCTGTCTGGCCCATGATGACCGATGACAAAATGGAAGCCGGTTTATCAGGGGTGTGACGCACGATGGCGGCCGCAGTATCATCGCAGCTGCTTTCAATTCCAAGAAATATCATGGGTCGTTTCCGTTGCAAGGGTGACCCGTGCCAAGTAACACCTTGAGGCAAGTGGAACAATCCTTGGGGTCTTATGCAAATGACAAAGCCGGTCTTGATCATGACCCGTCCTGCACAGGCGTCACGGCGGTTCGCTGACAGTTTGACCGCGCCAACGCTGGCAAAGCTCACGGTGTTGATTAGCCCGCTGATGCAGATTAAGCCCGTGCCGGCCTCAATAATCCTGAAAGGCGTTGAAGGGGTCGTGTTTTCCTCTGGGCATGGCGTTGAAAATGCACCGATGGGGCAGGGGCGCACGGCCTTTTGTGTGGGGCTACGCACCGCCGAACTGGCCAAAGCCAAGGGGTGGGATATCGCGCTGGTGGCACGTGACGCCGACGGATTGGTGTCACTCTTGTTGGCCTCGCCGCCAAAAGGGCCCTTGCTCCATTTATGTGGGGTACATCAGCGCGGCAATATCGCCCAAAGATTGACTGCGGGCGGTCTGTTTACGACTGTGTTGGTGGTGTATGATCAGGGGCTATTGCCGTTGACCCATGTTGCGCGCCGGACGTTGGAGAGCGAGCAACGTTGTATTGTCCCGCTTTTTTCGCCCCGGACAGCAGAGCAATTCAATGCCGAGCTTCGCAAGCCGCGAAACGTGATATGCATTGCCGAGCTTCGCAAGCCGCGAAACGTGATATGCATTACATTAAGCGCCGAAATTGCCAGTCGGCTGGATCAATCACGTTTTAAACAAATAATAATCGCGACTGAACCTACAGCGGCTTCGATGCGTTTAGCACTTGAAACCCGGGTTGAATGGAACAGGTTAGCTTGAAGACCTGCCCAGATGGAGCATAAGGTTGAAAACTAAGCTGGCACGAAGCCAGAATCGGAAAGGTTTAAGCGTGGCGAAAGCGAAAACTCCTGGTACGGGCGGCAATAAGCCCGGGCAAACATCGACTTCGCGGGCGTCATCCGCAGCATCAAAGCCGAAGACGACGACCAAAACTTCGACCAAAGCTGCCCCTGCTGATACGCCTTCGACGGCAAGTTCTATCGCGTCGGGTGACAAGGCGGTGCAATCCGGTCAAGCCGTTGAAACTGGGGCAGGCGACACCGCGACAGGTCCAGGTGGCACTCATAATGCGGTGACGCCCAAGCCTGACGCGAAGGCGGCAGATGCAGCAAAGCAACCCGATACGACAAATGAGACGTCGACGGTGAATGCGCCTGAGACTGCCACCTCTTCCAAACCAGTTTCCGACCAGTCGGATGCAAAACCGGCGGATGTCCCGAAAAGCGCGGATGCAAGTAAGTCGGCCGCAGTGACTTCGAAAGCCGCTGACGGACCCAAGCCGGATAGCGACACCTCCAAAACTGCAAAGCCTGAAACGACGACGATTAAATCGACGTCAGACCCCGAGCCTTCGCCGGCAAGCAAAGCGTCGGCAGGGTCCTCAAGGTCTGCCGCTGCCCAAGCTTCTGCCAAGACTACGCCCGCGTCGCCACCGCAGACCACCACTTCCGCATCGGCACCCCGCACACCTCAAAAGCGCCCAAGCGTGTTTTTTCCCATGCTACTTGGCGGTATCATCGCGGGCGGTATCGGCTTTGCCGCGTCCGAGCTGGATCTGCTCGAAGAGTTTGGCCTGCGGTCAAAGGTTGTGGCGAATGACAACGCGACCGCTGTCGACAATGCCGTAGCCAAGCAAATCGCCGATCAGGATGCGCGTATCTCTGCGTTGGAACAAGCCACGCCGGCTTCAACAGCAACGGATAGCACGGTTGTTGATGGTGCTGCTGTCGAAGAGGTGAAGGTGACGCTGGCCGAGCTTACGGGGACGCTTGCCGACCTTAGTGTCCGTGTTGACGAGATCGCGAACCGCCCGGAGGCCCCTGCGCCTGCCCCGCCCAAGGTTGATACGTCGGCTTTCGAGGCAGAGCTTGAAACGCTCAAATCCTCTGTTGAAGCGCAGCGGGACGAAATTCAGAAGCTCATCGACAATGCCACCACCATTGAAGAGGCGACGTCTCAGGCTGCGAAGACTGCCAGCCAGCAATCTGCGGTAGCCCGAATTGTCTCGGCGCTGTCGACCGGCCAACCCTTTGAGGCGGCGATTGCTGATCTTGAAAGTGCGGGAACCGAAGATGTTCCTCCGGCTTTGGTCGATACGGCAGCAAGCGGTGTCGTTACTATTGCGAACCTTCAGGACCGTTTTACCGACAACGCGCGGGCGGCTCTTGCTGCGGCACGGGCGGCCGCGCCAGCATCTGAAAGCGGCGGTATCGGCGGATTTTTCAAGCAGCAGCTTGGGGCACGATCGGTCGCTCCTCGAGAAGGTAATGACCCTGACGCGGTCTTGTCGCGTGCAGAGGCGGCTATAAAGGAAGGGCGTTTCGATGATGCCTTGACGGAACTGAAATCCTTACCCGATGCAGCAAGGGAACCCTTGTCGGAGTGGTTGAAAGACGCCCAAGCCCGCCAAGATGCCCAGAATGCCGTGCAGTCCCTGACACAACGCCTGACGGCAAATTAAGGAACGACTTTATGCTTTGGTCACTTATCAAGATCGTTGTGTTTGTTGCGGTGATCGCCGCGCTGACCTGGGGTGCATCGACCCTGCTGGAAAGTTCAGGCGGATTACAGATTACCATTATGGGTACCGAATTCAGTTTCGGTCCGCTGCAATCCGTGATCGCCGTGATCGTTTTGGTAATAGCGGTTTGGTTACTATTAAAAATTCTGTCCCTGCTCGTGGCGGTGTGGCATTTCCTGAACGGTGACGAAACGGCACTGTCGCGCCATTTTGACCGTAACCGTGAACGCAAGGGTTACGAGGCCCTGTCACAAGGTCTGATGGCGTTGGCAAGTGGTGAAGGGCGGCTAGCGCTTTCCAAGGCCGAGAAGGCCGATAAATATCTGGAAAATCCTGAGTTAACCAATCTGTTGATAGCGCAAGCCGCCGAAATGGCCGGTGACCGCCGTAAGGCCGAACAAACCTATCGCAAATTGGTTGCCAATGAATCTACTAGGTTTGTCGGCGTACGTGGCATCATGAAACAAAAATTGGCCGAAGGTGACACGGACACTGCGTTGAAGCTGGCCGAAAAAGCATTCGCGCTTAAGCCCAAACACGAAGAGACCGGCGACGTGTTGCTGAAACTTCAAGCCGAAAAGGAAGATTGGGCGGGTGCGCGGCAGACATTGAACACCAAGCTTAAGAACGGACAGATGCCCCGCGATGTGCACAAACGGCGCGACGCTGTATTGGCGCTGTCAGAAGCAAAAGACGTCATAGCAGAAGGTAACAGCATAGAGGCCCGCGAAGCCGCGATTGAGGCAAACCGCTTGTCGCCCGATCTGATTCCGGCCGCTGTAATGGCTGCGCACGGCTATATTGACCAAGGAAGGCCAAAATACGCGGCACGGCTTCTCAAGAAAGCGTGGGAAGTCCAGCCGCACCCGGATCTGGCAGCCGCGTTTGCCGCAATTCAGCCTGACGAGACCCCTAAAGAGCGGCTTAAGCGGTTTGCCACGCTGACCAAGCTGCGCACCGAACATTCTGAGACCAAAATGCTGTTGGCCGAACTGAACATTGCCAACGAGGATTTTCCGCAGGCCCGGCGGTCATTGGGGAATCTTGTAGAAACGGACCCGACGGCACGGTCGGTAACGCTTATGGCGGCAATCGAACGTGGCGAAGGCGCATCGGATACTGTGATAAAAGGCTGGCTTGCCCGTGCCCTAACCGTATCGCGTGGGCCGCAGTGGATATGTGAAAACTGTCAGCATATTCACACGAACTGGAAGCCGGTTTGCGAGAATTGCCATAGCTTTGATACTTTGGCGTGGAAAACCCCGCCGATGTCCGAAGTCGCCATGCCCGGCGGGGTGCAAATGCTACCGCTAATCGTGGGGTCAGCGAACGACAATCAGGTGGTGCCGGTCGAACCGTCAGCATCCACGTCGACCAGCGACCATATCGAAGAAGCGGAGCTGATCGTAGATCCCCCGGAAGAAGCGGAAACAACCAAAGCGGCGCAACCATCTTCGGCCGCGAACCACTAATCCTTTCCCCTTTTTCCGCATAGGACGACATCTGAGTTATCGCCAAGTGATTGCCCGCATACTGCATGGACCAAAGGATATGACCCATGCAGTATACGGTAATGGCGGGAGTGAACCGGGGGTTGCCCTACCGACAACGTGACAGAACAAAGGATCACCCATGACCGCCATTTCCTATGTATTTGACCCTGCAAAACAAGCCAGTCTTGCAGTCAAGGGTGAGGAAGCACGCTTTCCGATCCGCCGTATCTTTTGCGTGGGTCGCAATTACGAGGCGCATGCGCGCGAAATGGGTAAAGATCCTGATCGTGAAGCGCCGTTCTTTTTCACGAAGCCCGCCGATGCAGCTTTGGACACGCCATGTACGATCGCGTATCCTCCGTTGACCGAAAACTTGCATTACGAGATCGAATTGGTGATCGCTATCGGCAAGGGCGGTGCGGATATCGCCGAAGCGGATGTGATGACACATGTGTGGGGTGCGTCTGTCGGTATAGACCTGACCCGCCGCGATCTTCAAACCGAAGCAAAGAACATGGGTCGCCCTTGGGATTGGGGCAAGGCATTCGACAATTCGGCACCTATTGCGCCTATCGTACCGATCGACGATGTCGCTTCAATCGAATCCGCAAGAATTTGGCTGGCCGTCAATGGTGATGTAAAGCAGGACGCCGATCTGGCGGACCTTATCTGGTCGGTACGCGAGCATGTTTCTATCTTGTCGCGATCGGTCACGCTCGCCCCGGGTGATATCATAATGACAGGAACCCCGGCGGGGGTCGGCGCGGTCGTACCGGGCGATGTGGTGACAGGTGGGGTCCATGGTATCGGGACGCTCGAGGTCACGATATCAGATCGCGCTTGAGCTGACCGCCCGCACACTACAGTGCGGGGGTAGTAAGCGGCCGATGCCGCGTCCGGGCAGTTCAGGCGTTCAGGTCGCGCCAGCAAGGCAGAAGATCGCCTTCGGCTGGCGTTGCATGAAAGATTGCGCGGGCGATGGCCCGGGACAGGCATAGCGATGCGGCGTGGCCGATCAGCGGAACCGTGGTATCATCTATATCACGCGCAGCGGTGCTGACAGCAAAGACCAGATCACCGTCATGGGGCGTATGCGCCGGAACGGTAGCGCGGCCTATACCATCATGCGCAGCTACGGCCATTCTTTGACACTGAGCCTTGGTTAGGGTCGCATCGGTTGCGACAATTGCAATGGTGGTATTTTCACGCGGTGACATCGACGCAAGCTTGCGGCTGTCAAGGCTGAAGCCTAGCCCACTGGCCGGATCAGGGCCCAGCCCGCCGAATTCCTGACCGAGTTCGAAGGGAGCAGCGTAGAAATGTTTATCACCGGGGGTGGTGACGGCCCCCACGGGATTTGCTGCAACCAGCGCGCCAACTGTTGTTCCGTCAGGGAGTTGTAGAGACGCGGAACCCAGCCCGCCTTTGACCATTGCGGTCAGCGCCCCAGTGCCAGCCCCAATCGTCCCCAATGCGAAATCGGTGCCGGCGGCATTTAGGGCTGCGATGCCCAGATCACGGTAGGGGTTTTCCACCCAATTCTTTGCACCGCCGTTCAGCAGGTCAAACAGGATTGCACCCGGCACAAGTGGAATCGTGGCATCACCCAGCTGAAAGCCGCGGCCTGCCCTGCGCAACCCGTCGACCACACCCGAACAGGCATCAAGCCCGTATGCTGACCCGCCCGATAGCACCAGCGCATCAATGGCCGCGACCATTTTATCGGGTGCAAGCAAATCTGTTTCGCGGGTTCCGGGCGCGCCGCCCATCACATGGACCGATGCGGTAAAAGGCGCATCGCCCACCAGAACCGTCGTGCCGGACTTCAAGACGCCGTTCTGAGCGTTTCCGACCCTAATACCGGGGACGTCGGTAATGAGGTTTTTTGGACCTGTTCGCATGGGTACTGCCTGTTGATGGTGCGGGACGCTCCGCGGGGAGTTTATTTGGCAAAATGAAACAAGTCAGATGCACCGCCCGCCGTCGACCTCCATCGCGACGCCGGTGATCATGCTGGCTTCGTTTGAACAGAGAAATAGGGCGGCGTTGCCCATGTCTTCGGGTTGGCTGAAACGACCTAGCGGGATCGTGGAGAGGAACTTGGCGCGGGTTTCCGGGGTGTCTTCGCCCATAAAGGTCTTAAGTAACGGGGTTTCGCCAGCGACGGGGTTGATCGCGTTGACCCGGATTCCGTGAGGGGCAAGTTCGATAGCCATGGTCTTGGTTGCCGTGATCATCCAACCCTTTGATGCATTGTACCAATTGAGATTCGGTCGCGGCGAAACGCCCGCTGTTGACGCGACGTTAAGAATTGCCCCGGTGCTGCGTTGTTTCATATGCGGGACGATGCTGAGAGCAGTGTTGTACACTGATTTCATGTTCACGCGGGTGACCCGGTCAAAGTCGTCTTCGCTGATCGATTCCAGCGGACCCGGCATGTGCGAGACACCGGCGTTGTTTATCAGGATATCGATATGACCCCAAGCCTCTATGGCTGCGGCGGACATCGCCCGGACCGAAGCGCCGTCGCCTACGTCTACCTGGTATGCGAATGCGTGATCCCCCATTTCGCTGGAAAGCTGATCGGCCCCATCGCGGTTAATATCTGCGATCATGACGCGCGCCCCTTCCTGGACGAAGCGGCGCACGATACCTGCGCCAAAGCCCGAGCCACCCCCGGTGACGATGGCTGTTTTTCCTGTCAGTCGCATGTGTGAGTCCTCCGGTTTTAAGATAAAGTCATGCTAAGGTGAGAATCCTGCTTAGCCAAGGGAGCTTTCGCGCAGGGCTAGATTAACGCTCTATCCGAAAGGTGAAGCTTCCGCATTGTCTAGAGGTTTTCGCCGCACCGGGTATGACCTCGCAGGTATTTTCACAATCGATCAGGCATTGCTGCCAAAAAGCCATGCCACCGGAAGAGTTGGTCGCAACGCCCAAAGTCCAGTCGCCTCCGAGAGCGTTGAAGATCAAGTGCGCAGCTTGGGTGCCCAAACCTTGATGGCGGTACTGGGGCATAATGGTAAATTCCGTCAATTCATGGGTGCCATCTGCGTGGTTCCAGACCAGCGCAAACCCGATGGCCCGGTTGTCGCCATGGATCAAATACGGGTGTCGACCGGGCTCTGCCCAATAACGATCAAGTGCCGCAGGATAGTAGGGCGGACCCTCCGGCAACATTTCGGCGAAATAGGTCTTTGCCATACCGTCTAATTCGGTGCGTTTAGCTTCGGCCACAGGCACTATACCGACTTTCATTGCACGTGCCTTTCAAGAGTCGGCAATAGCGGCGCAGCAGCCAGCAGCTTTCGCGTATAAGGGTGCTTAGGGGCCTGAAACACGGTTTCGGTCGCGCCTTGTTCGACGATCTTTCCCGATTTCATCACCAAGACGCGGTCTGTCACCGTACGCACCACTGACAGATCATGCGAAATGAACAGATAGGTCAGATCGTAGGTTTTGCACAGATCGGCAAGTAGGTCGAGAATTTGTGCCCGCACGGAGACATCTAGGGCGCTGACGGCTTCATCGAAAAGAATCAAATCAGGGCGGGTGATAAGGGCGCGGGCAATCGCAAGGCGCTGACGTTGGCCTCCAGAAAATTCATGGATGTATTTCGTCGCATCACTGGGGGAAAGCCCCACAGCAGCCAAAGATTGCGAAATCGCGTTTACCCGATCGGCCCCTTTTGGCGGATCCGATGACAGATGAAAGGGCTCAGTGATCAACCTGTCGACTCGGTGACGCGGATTGAAGCTGCCGAACGGGTCCTGAAACACTACTTGCATTTTACGGCGAACGCTAAGGTTGGGCTGTTTTTGCGAAAACACGGGCTCTCCGTCCAAGGTGATTGACCCGCGCTGAACCTGTTCTAGACCTAAAATGGCTCGTGTTAGGGTCGATTTACCACAGCCGCTTTCACCGACCAAGCCCAAGCGTTCACCGCGCCGTATGCTGAAAGACACATCGTCTACTGCCCGGAACGCCCCCGGTTTGCTGAACAGTGCTTTGCGGGGCAGGGCATAGTCACGGCAGACGTGGCGCACATCAAGCAGGGATTGAGAGCTGGCAGGGGCGGGTGGCAGGTTAACCTTGTGACCCGAAGCCTCGAACAGCATTTGGGTATAAGGGTGGCGCCTATTGCGCAACAACGCCCCAGTTTGGCCCTGCTCGACGACCTCGCCCTTGCGCATTACATAGATACTGTCGGCCATGTCCGCGACAACAGCCAGATCATGGGTGATCATCAGCAAACCCATATTATCGTCTTTTGCGAGCCGTTTGAGCAGGTCAAGGATTTGCGCTTGGGTCGTTACATCCAATGCGGTCGTTGGCTCGTCCGCGATTAAAAGGCGGGGCCGCAAGGCGATCGCCATCGCGATCACGACCCGCTGACGTTGACCACCGGAGAGTTCGTGAGGAAAGCGCGACAGCGGAAATTGATCGACGGGCAGCCCGACGCGTTCGAGCGTCGCGATGGCCTTGGCATGGGCGGCCTGACGTGAAACTGATGGGTGGTGCACACGAATGGTTTCGGCCACTTGTTGGCCGATGGTCTGTACGGGGTTCAACGCTGTCATCGGCTCTTGGAAGACCATGCCGATTTCATTACCTCGGATGCCACACAGGTCCTTTTCCGGAAGCTTGAGGAGATCCCGATCGCCCAACATGACATGGCCTTTGGCCTGAGCACCTGTTGGCAAGAGCTGCATCGCGGCAAGCGCGGTCATTGATTTGCCTGAACCGCTTTCACCGGTAACAGCGACGATTTCGCCTGAAGCAACGGACAGAGTAATATTGCGCAGGATGCTGAAACTGTGGATCGCCAACGATAGGTTCGTAATGCTGAGCAACGTCATATGCGTGTCACCCGCAACCGGGGATCAAGATAATCGCGTAGCCCGTCCCCCATCAAGTTTAGGCCTAGGACGGTCAGGATGATGGCCAGACCGGGCACTAGCGCCATATGCGGTGCAATGGTAACCATGGTTTGGGCGTCGGCCAGCATGCGCCCCCAAGACGGGGTAGGAGGTTGCGCACCAAGGCCGACATACGACAAGCCCGCTTCGGCCAGAATGCCGAGACTGAATTGGATGGTGCCTTGGACGATCAACAGATTGGTCACATTGGGCAGGATGTGTTCGACTGAAATACGGGCAGCAGATTTACCGGCGACACGCGCAGCGAGAATGAAATCCCGTTTCCACAGGCTAAGTGCAGCGCCGCGGGAAATGCGGGCAAATACAGGGATGTTAAAGATCCCTATAGCAATGATGGCATTAATGGCGCTTGCCCCGAAAACGGCAGTTATCAATATCGCGATAACCAGTGACGGAAAAGCAAAAACCAAATCGTTGCCGCGCATGATGATCTCGTCCACGAGCGACCCGTGCTTTGCGGCAGCGAAAAGCCCCAAGGGAACACCCAGACCCATGCCGATGCCCACGGCCACCAGTGCCACAGCAATCGAAGTGCGCGCTCCCACCATGATCATGCTGAGAATGTCGCGACCAAAGTGATCTGTGCCAAGAAGATGTTCCCCTCCCATACTTTGAAGTTTGTTGGGGATATCCATTGCCGTATGGGGGAACGGTGTCCAGACAAAGGAAATCAGGGCGGCAAATACGAAGATGGACGTCAACAGCGTGCCGAGGATCAAATTGTTCCTCATGCCCGCGACCTAAGTCGAGGATCAACTGCGGCATATGCAAGATCGACAAGAAAGTTCACGATGATCACGGAAAATACCAGAAGCATAACGACGGATTCCACCACGATCAGGTCGCGTGCCGAGATGGCTTGAAACACAAGCCTGCCCAGCCCAGGTAGATAGAAGACTTGTTCGATGATAATCGATCCTGCAAGCAGAAATGAAAACTGCAAGCCGATGATGGTAAGCACGGGGATCAGCGCATTGCGTAACCCGTGCCGCCATAGGGTCTGACGCGTAGTTAACCCTTTGGCGCGGGCGGTGCGCATATAGTCTTCACCCAGAACATCCAACAACGAAGACCGCATGACCCGCGCCAATATTGCGGCCTGCGGTAAAGCCAAGGCTATGGCCGGCAGGGTCAAAGCGTGAACCCCGGCCCAAAACCCCTTGTCCCACCCGACGAACCCCCCGGCGGCAAACCAACGTAGGTTGATCGAAAAGACGAGAACGAGCATCATCGCAAACCAGAAATTAGGCACTGCCACACCTAGTTGAGTGGCCCCCATCACCCCCATGTCGCCAACTTTGCCTCGACGCGCAGCGGCAAAAACGCCTGCGGGAAAGGCAATCAGGGTCGAAAGCAAAAGTGCATAAAACGCCAGCGGTAACGACACCCACATTCGCGCCGCGATCATTCCCGCGACAGGGGTACGATAGGTATACGAAATACCAAAGTCGCCGGTCAGCAACCCGCCCACCCAAGACAGGTAGCGTTCAACCTTCGATGCATCGAGGCCAAGCTCAGTTCGTAGCGCCGCCAAAGTCTCGGGTTGGGCGTTAATGCCTAGCATGAACGATGCAGGATCACCCGGGGCGATCTCGATCACAGTAAAAATTACAAGCGATGCAACAGCCAAGCTGATACAAAGAGAGGCCAACCTTTTGAGCATGTATCGCACCATTTGCGCAGGTTAGGCTTGGAAGGTTGCAGCGTCCAGCATAGAAAAACCGTTTAGGTTCAATAGGACCGTTCAAACAATCAACGCCCCCGAGATTTCACGGGAGCTTTGAAGATCACAGTACCAAAAGGTTCAGTCTGCCCAGGTTACGGCAGTAAGGTCTATCGCCTGTGTAGGAGCATTGGACCACAATCCCTTAACACCAGCTTTGGCCACTGTGATCGCGGCAAGCTGAAATAGATACGCGTTCACGTAGTCTTCGGCGATGACTTTTTGGGCCTGGCCCAACATCTGCGTGCGCATTTCCGGGTCGGTCGTTTTGTTCAATTTGGCGATCAAAGTTTGGAAGTCTGGATTATCATACTGGAAGTAATAATCGGGGTTAGCATACACACCGATATCCATCGGCTCTGTGTGGCTAACGATGGTCAAACCAAAGTTCTTACCCTTGAATACGGTCTCAAGCCACTGTGCCCATTCGACATTGTTGATTTTTGCCGTAATTCCTACGTCGGCAAGCTGCGCCGCAATGATCTCGCCTCCGCGGCGTGCGTAGGACGGTGGCGGCAGATCAAGTGTTGTTTCGAACCCGTCGGTAAAGCCGGCCTCAGCCAGCAAAGCCTTGGCTTTTTCAGGGTCAAAGGCGCTAAGCGCAGTTTCATCGACATACGCAGGGTTATGGGGCGCAAAATGTGTGCCAATTGGGGTCCCGTAGCCGAACATCGCACCGTCAATGATAGCTTGGCGATTAATCGCATGCGCCACGGCTTCGCGGACCTTAACATTGTCGAACGGCGCTTGTTTGTTGTTCATGGCAAGGATGGTTTCGCCTTCTGTGGAACCAACCAACACCTGAAACCGGGGGTCTGCTTCGAACTGGGGCAAGTTTTCGGGTGCCGGAAACGCGACAAAGACGTCGACATCTTCTGCCATCATTGATGCAAATGCGGCGGTAGGGTCCGAGATGAACTTGAAAGTGGCCATATCCAGGGCGGCCGGCGTACCCCAGTAGTTGGGGTTTTTCTCGATCATTATATTGTCACCCTGCGTCCAGCTTGTGAACTTGAACGCCCCGGTACCGATAGGTAACTGTTTGATGTTGTCGATGCTTTCGGGCGCGACAATAACAGCGTCCCCCCAAGCCAGGTTAAACAGCAGGTTCCCGTTCGGTTCGCTTAGCTTGATTTCGACAGTGGTGGGGTCCACGACGTTGACTTCAGAGATCGCACTAAAAAGCGCTTTTTGTGCGTTGACGCTGTCATCGGCATTGATCCGGTCAAGGCTGAATTTCACGTCTTCGGCATCCATCGTGGTGCCGTCATGAAATGTTACCCCACTGTGAAGCTTGAACGTATAGGTCAAGCCGTCTTCGGAAATTTCCCAGCTTTCCGCGAGGCCCGGTACAACCGACCCATCTCCCATGAATCGGGTAAGCCCTTCGAATACATTGGAATAGAGAACCGAGTCGATCGCCCCAGCAGCCGCGCTGGTGGGGTCGAGATGTGGTGGTTCAAGCTGCATCGCGACGGTGATATCGCTTTTAGCTGCGACCGCACCTGCCATCAACGCGGCGGCACACGAGCCAAGTATTAATGAACGAAGATGGAACATCGGTGTCTCCCTGAAAGCATTTCGGGAAACGTTACCCAGTTCTGTTTGGTTTGACCAGCGCTGCCGTTAGGTTGCTCTGCCGTGATTTGGCTTTGGGCTGTAATCACCATAACGCGGTCAGATACATCGGGTGGCCAGACTGCTGGATGACGCAACGTGTTGACTTGGCATTATGGGTCAATTTTCACCCCGAATGAGACGGAACCGACAGAACCAGGGGGATAACTGCCCAAGCAATTCCATTGCAGCGGTCCCGCGTATCCCGTTGTGTTGGATGCCGGAACTGTCAAAGCGCAGCTTAATGCCGTACCCACTGATACTGGCGTTTCCACTGGTTCGGACAGGCTGGTATATGGTGGTGTGCGGTCATAGATGATTACGTCACTGGCCGCGGCCGAACTCTTGTTTTCGATCTGAATGCG
>DRFG01000018.1 GCA_011050655.1 Roseobacter sp. | reverse complement strand
CGGCCCGATCAGCGCCAACAGCTCACCCTTGGCTAAGTCAAAGCTGACGTTATCAACCGCCTTGATGGCACCGAAATTACGCGACAGGTTTCGCACAGACAGGATGGGGCTCATGTCGCGTCCTCCGGGGTTTTCAGCAGGCCGAAGCGTTCACCGGCTTTGCGCAGCGACCCTACGATCCCTTCGGGGCCAAGGATGACCACAAAGATGATCAGCAAACCTAAGGTCAGGCGCCAGTATTCAAAGCGGGTCAGGTAATCTTTTGCGCCTTCAAAGAAAGCACCGCCGACCCAGCCTCCGGACAAGGTTTTTACACCGCCCAGAAACACGACAATCAAGGCATCAAAGCTTCGGGCGGTTTCAAGTTCGTTGGGAAAGATGCTGCCTTTGGAGAAGACGAATAACCCGCCTGCCAGTCCGGCCATCGCCCCTGCAAAGGTAAAGGCAACCCACTGGATGCGTTTGGTATTTATCCCTGTTGCTTCGGCTTGACGGGGGCTGTCACGCGCGGCGCGCAGTGCATAGCCAAAGGGGGCGTGAGCCGCTTGCCGCAGTAACAAGATCCCGCCGACGCACAGAGCGAAGGCGAGGTAATAATACACGGTATTGTCAGACGCCCAAGCTGACGGCCAGATGTTGACCAGCCCGTCATCGCCCCCCGTCACATCACCCCATTGGAAAGCCAGGCTCCAGAGAAGCTGACCGAAGGCAAGGGTCAGCATCGCGAAATAGACGCCGGTCGAGCGCAGGCAAACCCAGCCGATGACGATAGCCGCAAGCCCTGCACAGATCGGGGCGAGGACAAGCGCAAGTTCCATTGGGGTATTGGCATAGGTGACGAGCAAAGCGGCGGCATAAGCCCCGCCCCCGAAGAACGCAGCGTGGCCAAAGCTGACCAAGCCGCCTTGACCCAGCATAAAATGCAGCGAGGCCGCGAACAGGCAAAAGATCATGATGTCGGTGACCAGCACGACCGCGAAGTTGCCCGTATAGAACGGCAGTAACGCAAGTATCACCAGCAAGGCGGTCACCAGAAGACGCATGCGGGGGCCGGCAGGTTTGATCGGGCGTTCTGGTTCTCCGGTCTGGCCATGTTCGCCTGCGACCTCTTCTTTTCCCATCAGGCCAAACGGGCGGATCATTAGAACCACCACCATCACAACAAACATCAATACCAGCGTCGATTGCGGCGCATAGGTTACGCCGAACACATTGAGGATCGAGATAATCACAGCCGCAAGATAGGCACCGGGCAGCGACCCCATGCCGCCGATCACCACCACGACGAACACGGCCCCCAGAATGCTGAAATCCATCAGCAGATCTGCACCGCCCTTGGGCAGTTGCAACGCGCCACCCAGACCCGCCAGTGCGCATCCCAGAAAGAAGACGCCGGTGAACAGCCATGACTGGTTCACCCCCAAAGCCCCGACCATTTCACGGTCTTGGGTCGCGGCCCTGACCAAGGTGCCGACCCGCGTCCTAGTGATGAGATACCATAACCCAATTGCCACAAAGGGCGTGATCACGATCAGCGCGATGTCATATTGTGGTACCGGTTCCCCCATGATGCGGATAATACCCTTAAGCCCCGGGGCGCGTGGCCCCAGCAGATCTTGCGGGCCCCAGATCATCAGCGTGAGATCCTGAATGACAAGGATCACCCCGAACGTGGCGACCAGTTGAAACAGTTCAGGGGCGCGGTACACCGGGCGCAGCACACAAATTTCAACGATAACGCCAATCACACCCACAATCAGACCAGCGAGCAAGATCGCCCCCCAAAACCCCACAACGCCCGGTAGCGCCTGCATGAGGGAATATCCGACATACGCCCCCAACATATAGAAAGACCCGTGGGCGAAGTTCACAACACGGGTCACCCCGAAGATCAGCGAAAGGCCCGATGCCACCATGAAAAGCGCACCAGCATTGGCAAGCCCAGTGAGAATCTGCGCGATAAATAGGCCCATGGCCACCTCGTGATATTCCGGGGGGGGAACGTACCGAATACTGCGGAAAGAAAGACCCTTTCCGCAGTGATACGATGGTTACTCTGCGGGACGCAGCTTGGACACTTCTTCGTCCGATGGCAGGTAGTCAGCACCATTTAGATACGTCCAGTCTGTCATCACGCCTGCGCCATCCTTGAGCATGGTTTTACCCACAAAGGCGCCCATGGTCGCTTGGTTGTCGATCTCGCGGAAAGTTATTTCGCCGACGGGTGTGGGTACGCTTAACCCTTCAAACGCCAAGCGGATCGCATCGCTTTCGGTTGATCCGGCTTTCTCGATCGCTGCGGCAACTGTTTCAGCGGTCATATAGCCAACCAGCGACCCAAGCTTGGGGGTTTCACTGAAGCGCGCCTGATATGCATCGACAAACGCTTTGTTGGCCCCGTCTTTTTCGGTGAAATCATACCAAGGGTATCCGGTCACGACCCAGCCTTCGGGGGCTTCATCGGCCAGCGGTTCAAGGTATTCGGGTTCACCCGACAGCAGACCATAAACAGTACGGCCTTCAAACAGTCCCCGCGTGGTGCCTTCGCGGACGAATTTCGCCAAGTCAGGGCCAAACGTCACGTTATAAATCGCGTCGGGTTTGGAGCGTTCCAGCGCCTGAACCTCGGCTCCGGCGTCAATCTTGAACAATCCGGGCCACTGTTCGCCGACAAACTCAACCTCTGGCTTCAGTTTGGTCAACACTTCCTTGAAAGCGGCGACCGCATCTTTGCCGTAGGCATAGTTCGGCGCGATCGTTGCGTATTTTACAGCATCGGTTTTGGCCGCCTGTTCCGCCAACATCGCGGCCTGCATATAGGTCGAGGTACGCAAACGGAAGGTCCAGGGGTTGCCCTGGCTCCAAGTCAGGGCGTCGGCCAGCGGTTCAGCCGCAAGATATACCCAACCCTTTTCGGCTGCCACGGACGAAATCGCCAAGCCTACGTTGGACAGAATGGACCCGGTGATCATCACCGTGCCTTCGCTGGTCATCAGCTCTTCGGCGATCTTGATTGCTTCGCCGGGGTCGCCCTGGTCGTCCCGAAAGATGAATTCCAACGGTCGGCCCATCACGCCTCCGTCGGCGTTGATCTCTTCCAGGGCAAGCTCAATGCCCTTCTTGTAAGGCTCTGCAAAGGCCGCAAGGCGCTTGTAGTGGTTAATCTCTCCTACCTTGATAGGGTCGCCCGTTTGGGCTGCCGCGCTTAATCCGGTCAGGCCAAGTGCGACAGCCCCGGTTAGTGCTCTGAAAAAGGTCGTTCTGGTCATCTGGTGGTCCTCTCGTGTTGGGATCAGCCGTCTTTCGCGGCTCTTGTTAAGGGCTAATCATGCTGGACGAAAACCGGCGAAATGGGGTCACCCAGATCATCAGTGGCTTCGGCCTCGATCGTATCGCGGATGCGTTTGCGGTAAACATTCGGGGCTTTGTCGATCGCGATTCTGATGGGTTTGCGCTTTTGCGGGCGCTGTTCCTCTTGGTGGACGGCTTCCAAGATAGCTTTGTCCTCGGCGAATG
>DRFG01000017.1 GCA_011050655.1 Roseobacter sp. | reverse complement strand
GTCTGGCGCTGGACGGCGCGCCCCATACCCAGGTGATTGCGATGTCCACCCACTTGCCCCCCGCAGATTGCATTGACCCTGCCGACAAGGAGCGTTTTGCGCGGCTGGAAAAACCCATCAGCACCCAAGAGCTGGCGCAGGTATTGGCAAGGTTCTCGTGTTCGACCACCGATCCAGCGTCAGATGATGCCGAAGTTTGACAGCCCCCTGCCCTATTGGCACCGGATGCCGTAGCCTGATAGCGCCCACACCGATCCAAAACCGTTTGGGCTTAGCCAGAGTCAGGTTGATATTTTCGCCCCGCCGCCGGATGAACGGTAACTGTGCAAGCGTTGCATGACCCAGCGTCGATTCGAATTCTGTCTCGGTGACGCTTGGTTGCGACTGCACGATGTGTCGCCACATTATCGCGCGTTAGATTAGTAAATACGTAATAACATGAATATTAACAATGTGTTATGACTACAAATTCGGGCCGTGCGTTAAGAGACGAGGGTTTACGGAAGCGAACCAAACACAAAAAATTGTTGCTTGGGGATAACTTGCGTGCCATGAGTTCAATTATCGCAAGCTGACGCAAATCACGCGGTTTAGCGACGAAACACAGGCGGCCCACCAAGAGGCCGCAAGAGCAGAATGAATTCGGGCATGAAAACTACAGAATCAATTTCTATTGCGGCATCAATTGCGTCGAACGCTGCCCGCTTGTCGGAAGCGCTTAACAATCATATGCGCAATAGTTTCCAACCCGACAATAGAAAAGCACTGCGCAAGTTTCATCCTGCTGAAGTATCAGAGCTTACCGGTATCAGCATGTCCAACCTAAGGACCCGCCATCAAGAGGGCGATTTCCCCGATGTAGAGACGGATTCGAGAGGTCGCCGGCTCTATACTGCGCAGGAGATTGACCAGATACGTCATGTGATGGCGAAAACGGGCCGAAACGGAGAAACCTATCTTCCAGGACGTCGTGAAAACGACGCACTTCAGGTGATCTCCATCGTGAACTTCAAAGGCGGCTCAAGCAAAACGACCAGTGCGATCCACTTGGCCCAACGCTATGCCCTGCGCGGCTATAGGGTTCTTGCCATCGACATGGACCCCCAGGCCAGCTTGACCACGATGTTCGGATATCGGCCTGAAATCGAATTTGCCCAGAGCGGCACCATTTATGATGCTCTTAAATATGAAGATCCGGTTCCGTTGAGCCAGGTTATCAGAAAAACCTATTTTCACAATCTTGACCTCGCTCCTGCGGGCCTGCTGTTGTCAGAATACGAGACAGAAACAGCCTATGCGCTTCAGCACAAGCTTGATCCGCCTTTCACACAGCGCCTTGCGATCGCGTTGGACGAGATCGAAGCTAACTATGATCTGGTAATCATTGATTGCCCGCCGCAGCTTGGGTTCACGACAATGACAGCTTTGTTGGCGTCTACCGGCCTGCTGATCACGGTCGTTCCCAGTATGTTGGATGTCGCCTCAATGGCGCAGTTCCTCGAGATGGCAGGGGAAACTGTCCAGACCCTGGAAGATGCCGCTGGCCCTATCGACTGGAACTTCCTCAAGTTCCTGATCGCCCGTTATGAACCGACAGACGTCCCCCAGTCACAAATGGCAGGTTTCTTGCGGTCCATCCTGCTTGACCAAGTTTTGACCACTCCGATGCTCAAGTCTACCGCGATCTCGGATGCTGGGATGACGCAGCAAACCATATACGAGCTCGACCCCTCGCAAGTCGTAAAGAAAACGCTGGGACGGATTCTAGAGAGCGTGAACGGGGTCGCTGACGAGTTCGAAAAGACAATCCAACATGCATGGGGAAGGGAAACTGACTAATGGCACGTAGAAACCTGTTCCAGCCCCCTCCCCCGCCCGATGCTGACACCACGCTCGCGGCACCTATAGAACAAAAGTCGCGGTTCCCGAATACTGGCGCGATGAGCGGCGTGAAATCCACCTTGAAGGATGTCGCAAGCAATGCAGTGAGAGAAATCTCGGTTGATGTTATCGAAGAGAAGGGGCCTAAGGATCGGCTTTCCTTTTCGGATGCCGATGTGACGGCGCTGGCTGAAAGCATTAAGGCCCACGGCCAACAAGTGCCGATTATGGTGCGTCCGATTGCGGATAAACCCGGGCATTACAAGATCGTCTATGGCCGCCGCAGATTGCGGGCCTTGCGGTCGCTTGGCATTCCCGCAAAGGCGCTTGTCAGGTCGCTATCTGACCAAGAGGCTATTCTTGCCCAAGGGCAAGAGAATACCCAGCGTCTGGACCCTAGTTTTATAGAGAAAGCTTTGTTTGCGGCCGAGCTTGCCACAAGCGGCTATGAACAGTCGATCATTCTTGATGCTCTGGCCGTGGATAAGCCAATGCTATCGCGCATGACCAAAGTCGCGCGATCCATTCCATTGTCGGTGATTGAACAAATCGGTTCAGCTCACGGTATTGGACGGCGACGTTGGGAAGATCTGGCTGACCAGTCGCGCAGCGGTAGCGTCAATCTTGAACAGATTACCGCTGCACTTAAGCTTGATACGGCAAAAAGCTCTGACGACCGGTTTGGGATGATCAGTGACGCGGTTATTCGGGTGCAGGCAACCAAGACCGCAGACAAGCCTGCGCCCTCCCCTGCCCTTACCATCAAACTTGGCGATGGCACGGTTTTGGCCGAGATAAAGGAAACCCCTAGGGCTTTGACATTTAAGCTGTCCAAGTCAGACACCCCAGAATTTGCTCAATGGATGCGTAATAACGCAGAAGCTGAGCTTACGCGCCTTTATGAGGCGTGGCGGTCGGAGCAAAAGCCCGACTGATTACTACCCGAGCAGCAACACATAAAAAAAAGGAGCACGACCAACAGCCCAAAAAAGAAAGAGCCCCCCAAGGTATTCCCCGGAGAGCCCAATCTGTTCTTTGCACTTTCAGATTTATCAGTTTCTCCGCGCTAGTCAACAACAACCGATTCGGTTGCTGGATATTTGCGGCCTTTTTTCTGGTATTCAGAGGTATTGGTGCCTTTCCCATCAGGTTGTCGTGAAGAAAACATGGCATTTACACAAGCAACTGCACCCACCGGGCTGCGGACCAGTAGAGGATTGTCCGCGGACAACTCGATTCCTGAACGCCACATCGTTGTAGCAACGATTCGAACTGCGGCCCCTCGGCTTGGCCTTAGCTCTTCGGTCATCTCGACATTAGAGGCGATGCTTTCGTGTCTTGCCCCCAAGCGCAATCACCACACAGTATTTGCGTCCAACGTGACCCTATCCTTTCGCCGTAATGGTATTTCAGACAGAACAATCAGGCGGCACGCGGCAACCCTGCAAGAGATCGGCCTGCTGGTCAGACATGACAGCCCTAACCGCAAGCGTTTTACCAGGCACAGCGGCGACGGCGGCAAAGCTCTGCGGTTTGGCTTTGACTTGTCGCCAGTATTCGACCGACTGCACGAGATTGCGGCGATGGCAGCAGACGTCATGAGAGAGAAAGAGCAGATAGGATACCTGCGGACGAAAATCCGTGCGGTTGCCAACGCGAGCCTCTTAGATAACCCAGACGACGATATCGCCCTCGATATCCTCCGCACGCTTCGTCGGAAATTAACGCTGCAAGACTGTGAACATATCCTCGCAGAGCTTG
>DRFG01000016.1 GCA_011050655.1 Roseobacter sp. | reverse complement strand
TGCCGGCTGCAATTCCCAAAACGGTCAAACAGCAAATCAAGAAAGCTGACAAAATCAGCGCTTGGATGGAAGCAACGCAGATCGCGGGATTTTCACACGCTGAGTCGTCGCGGTTTTTCGGCAAACCCGATCCTGCGATCTGGGAGGGGTTGGCGATTGTTCTACGCCCCCCGACCGAAACCCGTGTCGCTTTCACTGAACGGCACAACGATTTACTGAGAGAACTTTAATGATCGTCGTGCGGCCTGCTCTTTCTCTGGATGCGCCAGATATGGCGCAGCTGTTGAACAAGATCATTGCGATAGGCGGCACCACCGCGTTGGTACGCCCTGTCACCGCGCAAGATCTGAAAGACTGGATGGCCTCGGCCGCTGACAAAAGCGCTTGGCACGTCGCGCTGGACGACGCGGCGGGGGGTGTCGTCGGCTTTCAATGGATCAGCCCACATCCGAAACTGCCCCCGGTGGCTTGTGATATCGCCAGCTTTGTGCAGGTCGGGCGTACAGGGCTTGGCATAGGTTCGGCGCTTTTCGATGCAACGGCCAAGGCCGCTGAAAGACTTGGCTATATCTGGATCAACGCAACCATCCGAGGCGATAACAACGGCGGTTTAACCTATTACCAAAGCCGGGGTTTCCGCGATTGGCACATTGATGAAAACGTAGAGCTCGAAACAGGTCAAATCGTCACAAAGATCAGCAAACGCTATGATATCTAAACCCTAGCGGGGCGATCTCTTTGCCAAGATACGCTGCAAGGTGCGTCTGTGCATGTTCAAGCGACGCGCGGTTTCCGAGACATTCCGGTCGCACAGCTCGTACACACGCTGGATGTGTTCCCAACGCACGCGGTCCGCGCTCATCGGGTTTTCAGGGGGTGCGGGCAGATCATCGCCGGTCGCCAAAAGGGCATTGGTGATGTCATTCGCATCGGCTGGTTTCGACAGATAGTCGATTGCACCGATTTTTACCGCTGCGACAGCAGTCGCGATCGCACCATAGCCGGTCAAAACAACAACCCGTGCGTCGGGTCGCTTTTCGCGCAGCACCTCGACGATGTCCAAACCATTGCCGTCGCGTAGGCGCAGATCGACCACAGCAAAGGCCGGTGGTCGGCCCGTGGCAATGGCGCGCCCGGCAGCAACTGAATCCCCGGTTTCAACGTCGAAGCCCCGTTTTTCCATCGCCTTGGCCAGACGTCGTAAAAACGGCTCATCGTCGTCAATCAATAGCAGTGACCGATCTTCAACTAGATCAAGCGCATTTTCCTGAACCATTTCGTGCCTCGTCGCTACCAATCGAAAATCTCTTTGGGCAAAGAGTATGCCCCTCTGTGAAGATAGGCAAATACTCTACTGATTTTCTACATAACAGGCGACTTTATCTGCTATCTGTTCCGGCGAAATATCGCGCCGGAAAAAATCTACATAACCTTCCTGCGGCATTACCAGATAAGTCATGGTGGTATGATCTACCAGATAGGTGTCGTCGTCTGCATCATGCGCCTTGTAGTAAGTTCGGTAAGCGTCGCTGGTCGCTTTGACTTGCTCCGGCGAACCGGTGAGCCCGATCATCTTGGGGTGCATATAGCTGACAAATTCTCCAACCACCGTTGGCGTGTCTCTTTTCGGATCAATAGAGATAAATATCGGCGTCGCTGAAACGCCACGCTCAGCGAGTATATCGACAGCAGCGGCATTGCGGCTCACGTCCAACGGGCACACATCGGGGCAGTAGGTATACCCAAAATAGACCAAGCTCGGCTCAGTGATGACATCCTTATCGGTCACGGTTTTACCCTTGGTATTAACCAGTTCGAACGGCCCACCCAAATCGTCGCCCCCGGCGACGGCCGAATTCTTACACTGCGCGTATTTATCGGCAGTGCCCGTCCATAGACCCATTTCAATCGCCATCCACGCCAAAGCAGGCATAATCAAAATCAAGCCTGTTATCCATCCAAGTCTCATCTTAAAGCTCCAAAGCGAAAGCGCGCCCTTGATCGCGTAATGGGGGGCACCTACGCTGCAATTTTGTCGGTGCAAAGCACCAAGTTGAAAAAGGTGCGCCCATGACGCAGGCCACAATCAAACCACTGGGAGATCGGACACGGGCAAACTGGATCAGACTGCGCACCATGATCGTTTTGCGTTGGGTCGCAATAGCAGGACAACTGATTGCAATTACAGTGGCACAGCGCTTGTTCGGTTTGCAGTTAGAGCTGGGGCTTTGTTATTTCGCCATCGGTGTGTCGGTCATCGGCAATCTGATTGCAACGTTGGTGTTTCCGGAAAACAAGCGGCTTTCGGAATATGAAAACCTGTCAATGCTGTTGTTCGATCTATTCCAGCTCAGCTTTTTGCTGTTTGTCACAGGTGGTCTGAACAACCCATTTTCATTGTTGCTGCTGGCACCAGTTACAATTTCGGCTACCGCCCTAAGCCTGCGCTCAACGGTGGTGCTGTGTGGGACTGCCATAGTATTAGTGTCTATTCTGGCGACCTATCACTTTCCGTTGATCACCCAAAACGGCGGCGTAATGGAAATTCCTGATATTTTTGTCTTCGGAAATTGGATCGCGCTGATCATCGCCATCGTATTTTCCACAGCATATTCCCGGCGCGTCACCACTGAAATCCATTCGATGTCCGACGCGTTGAGTGCGACCCAAATGGCGCTGGCCCGGGAACAGAAACTAACTGACCTAGGGGGGGTCGTTGCCGCCGCCGCGCATGAGCTGGGCACACCTCTGGCGACGATCAAACTGACCAGCGTCGAACTGCTGAGCGAATTACAAGCTTGGCCGGAACTGGCCGAAGATGCGGCACTAATCCGGGATCAAGCGGACCGTTGCCGTGATATTCTGCGAGACATGGGAAGGGCGGGAAAGGACGATTTGCATCTGCACACAGCCCCGTTGATGACGGTTCTGGAAGAAGCCGCCGAACCACATCGTATGCGTGGTAAAACCATAGAGTTCTCAATTGATCCTGCTGCCGGCGATACAATTGATCAGCCCGCGATATACCGCAAACCCGAAATTATCCACGGGCTACGCAACCTTATTCAAAACGC
>DRFG01000015.1 GCA_011050655.1 Roseobacter sp. | reverse complement strand
TAATCCAGCTGTACGGTGTATTCAGGCGCGCCGATCGGCGCCCCGGTTGTGCGATAGGTCAGTTCAATGCGTTCTGTTGTATCGTTGATAATAGGTGTGTCAGTCACCGACTTTCCCTCCCTAAATAAGTGTTTTGGACCAGTGTTTTCCCATCAGTTCGGGAAATTGGTGGGCACATCTGCCGCGCCTGCGCTGTCCATAATAGATCAGGTTCCCTGACCCAAACCTCGGCCGGGAAGGCATCCTTTAAGACAAGGCGGAAAAACCCCATCTGTCAACTGATGAGTCATGATTTATTCTGTTGGTCATGCGGACGGGGGGGTAGGGCGTGACCAACATTGCGGTAGCACGCTAGGCTGCATTGCCAATTTTGACGACCGAGTTGCGGGACGTCGAAGCCCTTAGCGCTGAGCGCAGGGTGGTCGTCAGCTATGAAGCAATCCGGGGTTGGGTCAGCCGCTTTGGAACGTAAATATCCGCCCTAAACGCTACCGACTTCCTTTACCGCCTTTTAGAAACGGCTTGACATATTTTGGTTCGATCAGACGAACAGGGTGGCTCCACGCCTCAAACTCGTTCCCCCAATGATGGCTCCCTGAGCAAGCTTGCCACCGCAATGGTACAGGTTTGGCAACTCCGAAATGAATGGCAGTAGTTTGCTGCGTCCAAGCTGCGGGCTAAAAAATAGCTGTGCCTGTTGAGCTACAACCACGTAGTTGAAATACATTGCATCGTAAGGTCTATGCCGACAGGATACCGAGTCTGTTACCTTGATATCTCCCTGGCTATGTGAACCTCTCAATACTAGCACAACGCTAGATGGGGGATGTCCAATCCATCAGAACCTTCATCCCCTGTCAATAATCAGCAGACAGGCCCCCATGATCTTGCGGGTGTCATCATAAACGTTTGGACGTTCGCCGCGCCAGCGGGCGAAATGCCGATGCTGGGGCGGGACAGACGAGGTTAGTGCGCGCAATGTCGTTTCGGTTTCGCCTGCGAAATTGCAGAATCTTCTCCGCAGGTTGTCATGAAACGTCGTGCGGTGCTTCACTTCCATCCGCAGATGAAACAGCGAACTGCGTGTGCGGGGAGCAATTTCCATCGCTTCAATTTGTGCAGGTGCGGCACGCCAGATATCAAGGGCAGCGCGTTGATGGCGGTCTGCGCGGGGTAAATTACCCGCTTCAAGCGCAACGATACAAAGGTTCGCGCGTGTTGTGGCGCGGCGCAAATCGGTCCGCTTAAAACATAAGCGGGCCAAAAGATCAGCCTGTCTAAATCGGACAATAGCGCGGCCTTTCGCGCCTTCGACCCAAAAAAGATTGCCCGCCTCAAGCAACCGTTCCCAAACCAGATCTGCACGCGACCAACCTGCGGCGCACGCGGTCTTTAATTCGACGTCGTTGCTCTCAAAGCCCCAGATATGCCGCCCGAACGTGTTCGTTGTCATGCAATTCACTCGCGGGGCCCTCCAAAGCCATATTGCCGGTCTCAAGAACATAGGCGTAATTGGCCAGTTCCAACGCCAGCACTGCGTTCTGTTCAACCAATACTACCGATAGGCCACGTTGGTTAATTTCCTCGATGATCACTGCTATTTCCTCGACGATCACCGGCGCAAGGCCCATCGACGGCTCGTCCATCAGCAAGACGCGCGGATCTGACATCAACGCCCGTCCGATGGCCAGCATCTGTTGTTCGCCCCCCGACATGGTTTGCGCCCGTTGACGGCGGCGCTCGCGCAGGCGGGGAAAACGATTGAACACATCTTCGAGATCAGCTTCGATCTTGTCTTTGTCCTTGCGCAGAAATGCGCCCGTGCGCAGATTTTCCTCGACCGTCATGTCTGGAAAAATGCGGCGGCCTTCGGGCACGTGAGCAATTCCATGTGCTACGATTTTGTGCGGAGCCATACCATCGACTCGTTTGCCATCGAAGTAAATCTCGCCGCCCTGCAGCGGTAGCATGCCCGACATGGCCCGCAATGTTGTGGTTTTGCCCGCACCATTTCCGCCGATGATCGTCACGATCTGGCCTTCGGGTACACCGATCGAAATATTCCGGATCGCGGATATTTTGCCGTAGTTCACACTGATATCGCGCAACTCAAGCAACATGGCGCGCGCCTCCAAGATAGGCTTCGATCACATCTGGATGATTGCGAATTTCCGCAGGGCTGCCTTCGGCAAGGAATTTCCCAAAGCTCATACAGGTGATGTTGTCGCACAGACCCATGATCGCCTGCATGTCATGTTCAACCAGCAAAATTGTAGTGCCCTCGGCACACAGGCGACGCATCAGGCCCATCATTCGCCGGGTTTCTTCGGGGTTCATGCCGGTGAATGGCTCATCCAGCAAGATCAGGTCCGGGCGCGACGCATAGGCGACGGCCATGCCAAGTGCGCGCTGATGACCATGGGAAAGATCGCCGGCCATTTCATGTTCAACATCAGCTAGGCCGAAAAATTCCAGTGACGTCCTTGCTCGGTCCAAGGCATCGCGCCGTGCCGAGCTGTCCAGACCAAGAATGGCTTTCAACAGGTTTGGCCGAAACGTCATGTGCGTTCCAATGAGGGCATTATCCAATACAGACAGCTCTCCAAAAAGTGTCGAATGTTGGAAGGTCCGCACGACCCCGCGATTTGCCACTTCGTGCATCGGCAATCCCGAGATGTCCTGACCGTTCAAAAGTACCCTGCCTTGACTGGGCTTGTAAAACCCGGAGACCATATTGAAGGTCGTTGTTTTACCCGCTCCGTTTGGGCCGATAAGTCCGTGGATGTTGCCTTTCTCAACTTTGAAGTTAAGTCTATCAACGGCAGTCAGCCCGCCAAATCGCATCGTCAAATTCTGTACTTCGAGGAGGGGGGTCATTTGGCATCCTTTCGGCGGGTGACTTTCTGCACGATGCTTTCAAGCCCGTTGGGCATGAACAGGATCGACAGGATCAGGATCAGTCCGTAGATCAGCGGCCGGGTCTGTTCGAGACCAAGCTCACGCAAAACGATTTCATTCAGGATGGTCAGGACAACGCATCCCAGGATTGGTCCGTAAAATGTGCCCGTGCCTCCGACGATTGCCCAAGTGAGCACGAACACCATCACCTCGACATCGAAGCTGTTGGGATTGATGGTGCCGATGTAATGGGCAAGCAGCGCGCCGGCGATGCCTGCGAAACCGCTCGCGATTACGAATGCCATCGTGCGATACCTGCGCAGGTTCACCCCGGACGCCTGTGCCAGCTTGTCTTGCCAATGAACCGCGTGGAACGTCAGACCAACGGGGGATTTCTCGATCCGCCAGAGGATCCAAAGGCACAGCGCGACGACCACGGCGGAAAAATAGAAATAACTGACCGGCTCGAAAAAGTCGAATTGGTAGATTCCGATCGAAAAGTCAGGCATGGGGTCGATGCCCTTGATCCCCTTTGCCCCACCGAACGGGTCGCGAAAGCGCTTCCACAATAGTCGGATGATCTCGCCTGCCGCAAAGCTGCCGATCAGGAAATAAAAGCCTTTCATACGAAAGAGCGGGACGCTGAGCGCTAAGGCGATCAGTGCAGAGGCAAGCCCGCCGACAATGATGCCAAGCGGCACCCAAAGGCCAAGCTCTTTGGTGACAAGAGCAGAGGCATAGGCGCCGACACCCATAATAACGACATGACCAAGAGACCATTCGCCCGTCAGGGTCAACAACCGGTAGGAGGCGACGACGAGTATGTTGATGGTCAGAAAAACCAGCACTTCTTGTTGCGAAAAGCTGACAAGATTGGGCAGCACGATCAACGCGATGGCAAGTGCGACCCATATTACAAAGTTACGCACGATCCGCACTCCCGAAAAGACCGGTGGGTTTGACAATCAGCACAATCAGCATCAGGGCCAGACCGGTGATATCCGCCAGCACACCGTCAAAGAAGGTTGTGACGAAAGTATGCACAAATGCATAGACCACTGAGGCGAGCACCGCGCCTTCCAACGACCCTACTCCACCGACGATGATGACGATAAAGGCGGTAATGATGACCGAATGGCCCATATGGGGATTGATGGAGATGAGGGGTGCGGTCAGTGCGCCTGCCATCCCGGCAAATCCGGCACCGATGAACATGGCGATCATCGCTGTTTGAGTAACCGAAATACCCTGCAACGCGGCGGCTTCCGGATCCTGAGCCGAGGCACGTAATGCCCACCCAAAGCGCGTGCGCTTGAGGAAATACCACAGCGCGGAGAGCATCACGAAGGCGGTCACAATCACATAGACGCGCGCGACGGGAATGCTGATCTTATCGGCAAACCTGATGACATCTTGCGTGACGGGCGGAATATGTTCCATCCGCACACCGAAGCCCAGAACCGCTAGCGCTTGGAGGACCATCAAGAAACCGATGGAGGCCACCAGCCCCCCCAGTGGATTATCCCGTAAAGGGCGAAACAGCGCGCGTTCCATGAGCAGGCCAAGCAGGCCGACAAAAATCAACCCCGCTGCTACTGCAACGAAAAACGGGACCATCCGATCAGCGTAGAGCGCGACAACCACGTAAGAGCCAGCCATGAACAGCTCTCCATGCGCGAAATTAATTACGCCCATTACGCCAAAGATCAGGACCAACCCGACAGCGACAAGCGAGATATAGGACGCGGCATAGATCGCGTTTAGACTGGTCTGAGCCAGAAGTTCAAACATCACATATACTCATTTAGGATAAATGGCCTGCGGGTCGGAATGACCCGAACCGCAGAGTTTTGAACCGTCGGATCAGCCCCGCTGATTCCACATCTGATCATAGGCAGACATGTGCTTGATCAAAAGATCCCCGTGTTGTTCGTACCACGCAGGGATCGACTTGAATCCCTTGATGACTGCTTTGCCATTTTCGATCACAACCACCGGCCAATCCCCGACCAGCGCATTGTCGATGCCGAACATCTCTGTACCCCACCAATCGGCGTCGCCAAAGGCATGCTTACCTTTTCCGTCGTCCTTCATAGCGGCCAGCACTGCGTCCGGCTCAACCGAGCCCGCTTTTTCAGCACCGGCCTTCCAAAGCTGCATGATCGCGGCATATTCCCAGCTTACTGCACCCCACTGGCCCGGGAAACGCTTGTTATATTCTTCGTAAAACCCATTCGCGTCGTCGAAGTTGATGTTGTCGCCATTGAGCGCCGGATCATCAAAGTCGGGAAACTGGAAGATGAAACCCTCCATGAATTCCTTCGATGTTTTGGCGATCAACTGGTCATAGAAATCGGCTGTCGCCGAAATGATCTGACCCTTATAGCCTTGTTGAAACAACTGTTCGCAGATTGGATGGACATAGTCGGAATAGCAGGTGTCGAGACAGACAATATCGGGACTGGTCGACAGCAGTCGCGTCACGATCGGCGCAAAGTCGGTCGTCGCGGGATCAAACAGCAGCGGCTCGTCCTGCATCTCGATCCCTGCTGCTTCGAACGCGGCGAGGTAAGTTGCAACAGAGGGCAGGCCAAGCGCATCATCCTGCGCGCACATGACGGCGGTTTTCAGTTCGGGCTTGTTTTCGGCCAGCCACTGAACGCCAGTAACAAGATAGATCGGATGCACTTCGGTCGGTGCCAGAAGTGTTGTTGTTTCCGGCGAAAGATCAGACGGAAGCAGCGTTGAAAACAACATCCCTGTCCGGTCTGCCACAGGTTGAACGCCCGGCCAGGTATCGCCACCCAACATCATCACGAATTTAACACCATCTTCGCGGATCAGCTTTGTGGCACCGGTGCGGGCCTTCGCGGGGTCGTATTCGTTGTCGTATGAAACGAATTCGATCATGTGACTGTTATCGCCGATCTTGATTCCGCCTGCGGCGTTAACTTTCTCAGCCCAGATTTCGCAACCGCTCAAGCCAGGGGCGCCCCAAGCAGCGGTCGCACCGGTCAGCGGCGCTAGAAAACCAATTTTGATCGGCTCTCCTGCGGCGAGCGCAATGGATGGAAGGCCAGCACTAAGCGCGGTAGCCGCCGTCGATTTAAGAAATGTCCGGCGCGAAAGGTCTTTCTTCAGGATATTTGAAAACATCAATCTCTCCATGTTGGTTGCCGCATTCGAGCGCGGCTACTTCAGAAACCAATTTCAGGCCAATTTTCGAGGTGGCCCCCGCCCACTCTTCTCGGTGGTATGCTTAAAATTATGACTGGTTCTTTACAAAAAGCTAGCAGCGTATCGCTTTCCACACAAGAATATTATTTTCTTTAGGTATTTGGACCCCTTACGAAAGTTGCGCACTAGATCGAACTGGTATAATTTTGATCCAGCAGCAGGTGTCCCGTTGAACCAAAAGGCTGCACCTTTGAACCGATTCTGGTTCAACGTCGCACTCCGGGGTTTGCGTCAATGTGTAAGAACTGAACCAAGGCACGCTGACACGCCGACGCCAGAAGGGGATCAGATGTTTGATGAAACTCACTGGCATGAAGGGACGGGCCGATTGCGGTCCGGAATGCAAAAGAGCCCATTCCCAAACCTATGTGCTTTTTGGTAAGGACAGCGCCTGACTGGACCAAAAACCAGTAATGCTTCAAAGTGCCCCTTTCCAGTAACCGGATTCCATATCCAATCCTGCGACCCGCGCCGGATCCGAAACAGAAGCTTATCAAATGAACAGCGACGCCCTCAAAATGACTTCGCAGATCATCGCCAGCCACTCGGTCGGGGCGACGGTGCAGGTTGTGCTTGACCGGGTGTTTGCGCAGATAAAAAATGGCAAGTATCCTTTGGACACACGCCTGCCGTCAGAGCGGGCGCTGGCCGCCGAACTGGGCGTCGCGCGCAACACGGTACGGGAGGCACTTGATGTTCTGGCAGCGCGCAAGGTGATCAATCGCCGGCCAGGAAGCGGCAGTTTTGTAACGTATCAATCCGAACAGGACGAAGACGCGCCGGCGACTGCGGTTGCGTATGACACAAGCCCGCTTGACCATCTGGTGGTTCGCGGCATTCTCGAGCCCGAAATGGTACGTCTTGCGGTAATTAACATGTCACCCCGGGACATTAACGATCTGGAAAAGCTGATGTCCGAAATCGAGGCCGTGCGAACCGACGTGGCAGATTTCATAAAATGCGAAGAGAACATCTATCGCAAGATTGCGGCGGGAACGCGTAATCCGCTGCTTGCCTCATGCTACAATCTGGCGATTGAATCTTGTCGTACTTCGTTCCGCACTGCGCTGCTGCGCCGCCATCTGACGCCAAAACGTATCCTTGAATATCAGCAACGCTACAACGCGCTGTTCAATGCCATCGCATCGCGTGATGTCGAGCGCGCAGTGGAATTCATAAAGCTGCATCTTATCGAAGAGCAAAAGCTGCTGCTGCAAAACCTGTGATCAGACCGCCGGAAGCTCCGAGTTAAAGCTGGGTTGGAGTGCGCCGGTTGTAAGACGCTGGTGCCAAAGCTGCCCGAGGGCTGACATTTCGTCTTTCAGCACATCGCCATGCTGCCCAAGCCAGTCTGGGATGGATCCGAATTCAACGATGCGTGCCTTGCCATCCTGGATTGTGACCACCGGCCAGTCCCCGACAAGCGCATTGTCGATGCCGAACATGTCCTGCCCCCACCAACGGGCTGGGCCGAAGGCGTGAGACACGTGGCCGAGCTGTTTCATCGCGGCCAAGACCGTCACCGGCTGGACGCTGTTGCACTTTTCAACTGCTGAATGCCAGATATCCAGAATGGCCGCATATTCCCAGCTTACAGCACTCCAGCTTTGCGGGAACCGGCGGTTATATTCCTCGTAGAAGAGGTGGGGTTGGTTGAAAAAGAACGTTTTCTCACGCAGCAAAGGATCATCAAAATCCGGAAACTGAAAAATCACACCTTCCATAAATTCCGCAGAGGTACGCGCCAGCAGTCGGTCATATTGGTCAAACGTACACGAGATGATCTGGCCGTCATAGTTTTGTGCATGGGCATATTCGGTCATCGCGTGGACCATCGGTGTGTAACTTGTGCACCAGCACAGCACGTCCGGCTTTGCGTCCAGCATCGGCTGTACAATTGATCCGACATCGGTCGAATCCGCAGAATATTGTATTTCCTTCGTCACGGCCATTCCTGCACACCCAAAGGCCGCGCGGTAGGTTGCCAGCGATGGCAGGCCAAGCGCGTCCTTCTGGCTGCACAGGGCAACGGTCCTGAGTTCGGGTCGGGTTCGGGCAAGCCAGTCCACGCCGGTTACATTGTAAATCGGATGTAACTCGCTGGGTGCGATCAAAAAGGGCGTATCGGGCGACAGATCGCTGGGCAGCAGCGTTGACGTCAGAATTTTTCGGTCGCTCAGGTAGTCGATTATGGGCGTGAGCGTATCGCCCCCGAGCATAAGCAGCAGGTCCACCCCATGATCTTCGACCAGTTGCCGCGCGCCTTCCGTTGCCCTGTCGCCATCGTATCCACAATCAAACTGTTTGATCTCGACGGGATAGCGCCGCCCGCTGATCATCAGTCCGCCCGCACGATTAAGCGAATCGGCCCAAATCTGACAACCGTTCAAACCGGGTAGACCCCACGATTGGACCGGACCGGTCAGCGGTGCAAGAAAACCGACCCGTACGGGTTCGTTCATACCCACCGATAAGCGCGGAAAGGCAGAAGAAACCGCTAGTTGATGTGCAAAACTGGATGACGTCATAGATTTCCGTCTAGCACTAACTTCTGTCGATTTCACTATCTTTTCGACCTGTTCCTGAATGATCTTGACAATTTGGTATAACCAATTGCACCATTTAAGAACCAAAAGAACCACATAATTATATTTGGTCCATACCAACAGGAGTGTAACAGATGAGTTCCAAGCGTGTTGCGATCATCGGGGCTGGCCCCTCCGGCATGGCCCAGATGCGAGCCTTCCAAAATGCCCAGCAGAACGGGGAGGACATCCCTAAAATTGTCTGCTTTGAAAAGCAGAGCAACTGGGGAGGGTTGTGGAATTATACTTGGCGCACCGGGCTAGACGCCCACGGGGAGCCGGTACATTGCTCGATGTATCGTTACCTGTGGTCCAATGGTCCCAAGGAAGGTCTCGAGTTCGCGGATTATTCATTCGAGGAACACTTCGGCAAACAGATCGCTTCATATCCGCCGCGCGCAGTGCTGTTCGACTACATGGTAGGCCGGGTTGAAAAGGCCGGTATCCGTGACTGGATCCGCTTCAATTCCCCGGTTCGCTGGGTGCGCTATAACGAAGCTGACAAGACTTTCACCATCACCGTGCATGACCAGATTGAGGATTCTACCTACGAAGAGGTGTTCGACAAAGTCATCTGCGCTTCGGGTCACTTTTCGACACCCAATGTGCCGGAGTATGAAGGGTTTGAAGTATTCAACGGTCGCATTCTGCACGCGCATGATTTCCGTGATGCCCGGGAATTTGCAGGTAAGGACATCCTGATCATAGGGTCCTCTTATTCTGCCGAGGACATCGGCTCCCAATGTTGGAAATACGGAGCAAAATCAGTTACCTCTTCCTATCGCAGTGCTGCAATGGGATTTGACTGGCCCGATAATTGGGACGAAGTTCCGGCGCTTGAGAGGGTCAGCGAAAAAACCGCATATTTTAAGGATGGTACGTCACGCGATGTTGACGCGATTATCCTTTGCACCGGCTATAAGCATTTCTTCAACTATCTGCCGGATGATCTGCGCTTGAAAACCACGAACCGGCTGGCAACTGCCGAACTCTACAAAGGTGTGGTTTTTGTGAAAAACCCGAACATGTTCTATCTTGGGATGCAGGATCAGTGGTTCACGTTCAATATGTTCGATGCGCAAGCCTGGTGGGTCCGCGATGCAATCATGGGTAAGATCGATGTGCCGACCGATGTGGATATTCTTGCAGCCGATGTGGATGAACGCGTCGCGCGCGAAGAAGCCAGCGACGATGTGAAATACGCTATCCAGTATCAGGGCGATTACGTCAAGGAACTGATTGAGGAGACCGATTATCCAAGTTTCGACGTAGATGGTGCATGTAAGGCTTTCTTTGCATGGAAGCAGCATAAGGCCGATGACATAATGGCGTTCCGTAACCAATCCCATAAGTCGGTTATCACCCATACCATGGCTCCTGTGCATCATACGCCGTGGAAGGATGCTCTGGATGACTCGCTTGAGGTTTATCTCGAAAATTGAGGCAGTGCGCTCGTCGTGGTTAAGGGCAGATGGGCAACGCTGGTGCACCCCCTTATTCATTCGCGGCAGCGCGTGTGCTTTAACGGGATGTACACCCGGGCACTCCTGATTCCGTGCGCTTTCTGGGTCATAGGCAAATTGGTTATCTGAAGTCTGAGCCTTTCGCGTCGGCTCAGACCTGCCAGCGGGCAATTACTGAGCCGTCGCTCCTCTCCGAAACACTTTACTTTCCCCTCAAGAAATAAGTATTCTTTCGTATCTAGATCTTGCAAGGGTATAGTTGTGAACTCAGACTTGCCACACCCGCTCCATACGCCGTTGTGTTCCATTCTCAAATGTAGGGTGCCGATATTGTTGGCCGGGATGGGGGGCGTCGCGCGCTGGCAGCTGGCAGCAGCCGTCGCGAAGGCTGGCGGATATCCTACGTTGGGAATGGTCCGTGAAACCCCCGCATTGATCGCGTCCGAGATCAGAGCTTTCAAGGCGGCGACCAATCGGTCATTTGCCGTTAATCTTATTCCCGCTGCGACGGAACCAGCGCTGCTGGAGGCACAGTTGCGGCAGTGTCTTGAGTTGGACGTTATGGCCTTTTCTTTCTTCTGGGATGTGATGCCAGAGGTGGTTGCACGTGTCCGCGAGACGGGTGCAACGGTATTGCACCAAGTTGGGTCACTGGAACAGGCGCTCAGAGCCCAAGATGCGGGGGTTGATGTGATCATCGCGCAAGGGATCGAAGCGGGCGGTCATGTTCACGGCCGCAATCGCTCCTTTGATCTCGCCAAAGAAATCATCCAAGAAACGCAGCTTCCCGTCGTGATTGCGGGCGGCATTTCGACCGGCAAAGAGCTGGCCGATGCCCTCGGACTGGGGGCGCAGGGCGTTCAATGCGGGACGGCGTTTCTCGCCACCGACGAGTCTTTTGCCCATCAGTATCATAAGCAGCGGGTGGTCGACGCGGATGCCGAAGACACCGTTTTGACCGATGTTTTTGTGCTGAACTGGCCCAAGGGCGCGGCAGTGCGGGTGATTGGCAACAGTATCACCAAGGCCCTGAACGGAAATCTTTTTGGGCATGATCCCGATACCTTGCCGCGCGAGGCGATAGCTTGGGACGATGATGTCGCACGCTATCGCTTCAGCACGGATTCGCCCCTACGTACGACCACCGGCGACTTGGAGGCGATGCCAAGCTTTGGAGGGCACAGCGTCGGATCAATCCGTGACATTGTGCCCGCCAAGGTTCGGCTGGAAAAAATTGAGCATGATGCCGTGCTTTGTATGAATTCTGAGCGGGCGGCAGAAAAGGCGCCCTTTTCCAAAACTGAAGTGCCGCAATGGCGCAAATTAAAACGAACGGAGTTGCGCGCATTGCGCAAGACGCTAAGCGTCGACGCGCATGCAACTGCCTCTACCCGTATCGCCCTAAGACTGGAAGCGTTCCTGAATGACCGGTTCGACGGTGCGGGGGGCCGGGTGCTGTCGATGTATTGGCCGATCAAGGGCGAGCCTGATCTGCGTGATCTCATGTCAAGATTACACGCAGGCGGGGTCATCATCGCATTGCCGTTGGTCGAGACAAAGGCCGCGCCTTTGGTGTTCCGTCGCTGGACGCCGCTGACAAAAATGACCCGAGGTGATTGGAATATCCCTGTTCCTCCCCCAGAGGCTGAAATCTTGAAACCCGAAATCGCGTTGGCCCCGCTGGTGGGGTGGGACATGTCGGGATACCGGCTTGGCTATGGCGGTGGTTACTTCGATAGGACCCTCGCGGCGCTTGATCCATCACCATTCAAGATCGGCATTGGATATGCGTCCGCCAGACTTGAGACAATTTTTCCGCAGCCTCACGATATACCGATGGATATCATTTTGACCGAGGCGGGCACGTTTGCTGATTGATCCAGCCGGGGAATGATTCCACGGTTAGCTGACGGCAGTGGCCTGACAAATGGTTTGCCCCGCAAAATTGCTTGCAAGCCCTACGGGGCTGACTGCCCATTTGATCGCCTGATCGAAGCAATTCTTCATATTTTCGACAAAATGTCGCTGCGCTTCGGCACATTGGCTTCGCGGTTTATCTTCGCCGACTTTACTCAGACCCGTAAAATATACCGCCAGGGGATGTTGACCTAAATGAAAATAAGTTAAACAATGGGAATAAATCAAGGGACGGGTACTCATGGCTTTGGATCAACAAGCAGGCGTTTGGAAATCAGGTAAGGGCAAGGGTCGTCATACGACCAAGGGTCGCCAGCTGCTGGACCAACCTTGGGATGAAATCCGCGTGCTTCTGGGTGACACCCCCCGCCGCCGGGATTTGCTGATCGAATATCTCCATCTGAT
>DRFG01000014.1 GCA_011050655.1 Roseobacter sp. | reverse complement strand
TGGCTTATGCAACCTATTATGGGTCTTTCCTGACGGGGGGCTTTATCGTGGGACGCCTGCGCCAAGATGGGGCCATGTCGGTGCAAGGCTGGCTTGGCGTGCGCTTTGGTGCGGCGGGCAACGGGTGTTACAATTTGGTGATTGCTTTGCGGCTGCTGTCTGAGGTGTTCGCCAACCTGCTGGTGGTGGGGCTGATTTTCAACGCTGTGCTGGCGGGCAGTGGAACGCCAGCGATACTGATCGTAGCGGTGGTCGGCCTAGGCTATTCCGCCTGGGGCGGGCTCAGCGCGGCCCTGCGCACGGACGTGGTGCAGATGGTGGTGTTTCTGGTGGTGTTTGGCGTCGCCTTCGCAGCACTGGTGGTATCGCCCGGCTTTGATCTGGGGGCAGTGGTTACGGCCCCGGGCACGGCGGGGGCCTACAATGGCTGGGTGTTGCTGGCAGTGGCGTTTTTGCAGGTGTTCTCATACCCCGCACATGACCCGGTGATGATGGACCGAGGCTTTATCGCAGACCCGGCCACAACCCGGAGGTCGTTCTTGCATGCCTTCTGGGTATCCACGCTTTGCATCATCGGTTTTGGCTTTTTCGGAATCCAGGCCAGCCTGACCGGAGCCACCTATGAGGGGGAGCTGATCGGCACATGGGCCAGTATGTTTCCCGGATGGATTTTCGGTGCGTTGATGATTTCGCTGTTGATCTCGGCGCTTAGCACGCTGGATTCGGCGTTGGCCTCTGCGGCGCGGCTGGTGGTGGAGGAACTGAAACTGGCACCGCGCACCCTGAGCGGGGGGCGGGTCGTGATGCTGGGTTTCATGTCTGTGGGTACGGCACTGACCCTGTGGGGAAGCTCAACCCTGTTTGATGCAGTCGCAGTGTCAGGTACGGCGTCGATGTTCTTGACGCCGGTGTTGATCGTCGGTCTGGTGATGCAACGCAGGATAGCGCTTTGGGCGTATCTGGCTGCCTTTGGCACGGCGATGTTAGGTGCTGTTGCATATTTCGGGCGCGACTGGGGTGTGGTCGCTGCGATCCTGCCGGAAGCGCATAAATACGAGCAGCTATTTGTGATCTGCGTCGCCGTTCTGGTCACGGGGTTTGCAGCAGTGCTTGCGGGTGCACGACGAGGCTGATAGCGGTCTTAGCCGAACGAATTGACCGGATAAGACCTTAGCCCATGACCGATACGTATCCTCGGCTTGAAATCAAAAACCTCAAGCGCGCCTATGGAGGGCGTGCCGTGGTAGATGACGTAAGCTTGAATATCATGCCGGGGCAGGTCACCTGTTTGCTGGGGCCGTCGGGCTGCGGAAAGTCCACAACGTTGCGAATGATCGCCGGGGTCGAGATACAAGACAGCGGTTCGATCCATGTGGATGGAAAGTTGATCTGTGATACCGTATTCAACGTTCCGCCTGAACGGCGTGAAATTGGCCTGATGTTTCAGGATTTTGCATTGTTCCCGCATTTGAGCGTCGCCGATAACGTGGGATTCGGCCTAAAAACCGGCACCAAGGCCGAACGACACGCGCGTATCAAAGAACTGCTTGAGAGGGTTGACCTGTTGCGGTTCATCGACGGCTATCCGCATCAGTTGTCGGGGGGCGAGCAGCAGCGTGTTGCACTGGCCCGCGCCTTGGCCCCGAGACCCAAGATTATGTTGATGGACGAACCGTTCTCGGGCTTGGATAACCGTTTGCGCGACGACATTCGTGACGAAACTTTGGGGATACTCAAGGAAGAGGGCACAGCCGTGTTGCTGGTCACTCATGAACCCGAGGAAGCAATGCGCATGGCCGACGAGATCGCGTTGATGCGTGACGGCAAGATCGTCCAGCAAGGCGCACCCTATAACGTTTATACGCGCCCTATCGACCGGGCATCCGTCGCCTTTTTTTCGGATGCCAACGTGTTACGTGCCGAGGTGTCGGGTGCATTGGCGCAAACACCTTTTGGCCGATTTCTCGCACCCGGCGTCCCGGATGGAACCAAGGTTGACATCGTGTTTCGGCCGCAGCATGTGCGTATTGATTTTGACCGTGCGGGCAAAGGGCCCTTGCCGACGGCCACTGATGGAACCGCCGCGCGCGGGGTTGTGTCTCGGGCGCGGTTCATGGGAAATGAAAGCCTTGTCGAGTTTGTGATGGATTACGATGGCAGTATCTTGCGGGTGACTGTGCCCAATGTGTTCTTGCCGCAGCCGGGGGCGGTGATGTGGCTGACCATTCGCCGTGACAAATGCTTTGTCTTTCAAGCCACGTAGCCAGAGGATCAATATGCAGACGCTATTGATAGAATTCGGGATGGGATCGTCATTGCGTAGGGGTGACTATACCCAAGCCGCCGAACGCGCGGTCCGTGACGCACTTTGGCGCAACTCTATAAATCTTGCAGAACTATTCGGCTTCGAGCGCACGGCGATGAAAATCACGTTGGATGTCGGCGTGCAAAAGCCCGATGAAGTCGATCGAGATGTGCTACAAGCGGTATTTCCCTATGGCGATGTGACGGTGAACGTCCTGCCCGGTGGGCTGGACATCGAACGCCCGGATGCCGACGGCCCCCCGACGATCATGGCCAATGCAGCACTGTCGATCGCCTTCGACATGGAGCGATGCGATGACTGAGCAACGTATTATTATCGAGATGGGTATGGGCAATGACCTGCATGGCATGGATTATACCAAAGCCTGTGCACGGGCGATCGAAGATGCCCTGCGGCATTCGTCCTTGCCGTTATTCGGTGTGCTGGGGTTGAGTCATGATGCAATGCGGGTTTGTGTGACAGTGGCGGTGCAAGAACCCGGTTTGGTTGATACCGGAGCGCTGGTGGCCGGATTGCCGCGGGGGCAGGCAGAGGTGAAAGCTGTATTTGGTGGATTAAACGTGCCAAGCGGGGACGAAACCATCGTGATTGCTCAGGCGAGTGTTCAAGCATTTTTGCCAAAGCAGGACGGTTGGCGGCTGCGGGCCGGATCGTAAAAGAGATTTTATGCCTTCGGCGAGGATTTTAGTCCATTTGGAAGCCGGTCCCTTGGCTGAAAAGCTCAGGGAGCGGGTCAGCGGATTCAATAAGGTCGAGGCGAAATGTTGCGGGGGCATGTTCGATTTCGTCCCAACCTGACAATATCCAACTGCGCGCCTGATGGGTGAGGGTATTTGGGTGCAGGGTCGATGTTGTTACTGCCCCATTTTCAGCGTTATAGACAATTTTTAGCTTTTGACGCGCTTTGATTGCGGCGCGCAGGACCGGTAGGTGGCCCAGCCCTCTTGCAGCGTTGGCGAAAGGGTGTTCGATATGCCGCCAGTCTGCGGCTTGCGGCGTGGTATCGAGCGGCAAAGATGCATCGATTTTCGCCACCAGACTTTGAACGGCAACTTGAAGATCGGGGTCTGTGGTTTCAAGCACCACTGCAAGGGCGAGTTGTAGCGCCTCTATTTCGGGGTCGGTCAGGGTAAGGGGCGGTAACGTAGTTTCTGCGGCAAGCTGGTACCCTAAGCCACGCGTACCATGAAGAGGCACACCAGAGGCTTTTAACCGATCCATGTCGCGAAAGAGCGTACGTTGTGAAACGGCCAAACTGCGCGCCAGATCTTGGGATCGATGACGCTGATGATCCCCCAGAATTTCGAGTAATCTAAAGAGGCGGTTGGAGCGGCGCATGTGCAATGTATGCCACAGCCCTGACAAACCCACAAGATAACTGCCATAAAACTGTCAGTTGCAGATCGGTTTGAGCACCGAAGTCATTAAAAAAACAGTTCAAAGGGGTTTTGGGTCGCTTGGTCACTTCAAGCCGGGAGCTGCTAGGCCTAAACAAAGCTTAATTTGTACGCACAAGGTGCGTACGTGGTTTTTGAATATGGAGACATACTATGTTGAACAATATCGGCCTGCCGGGGCTATTACTCATCGCCGTGGTCGTGCTTGTGCTATTTGGGCGTGGCAAGATTTCAAGCCTAATGGGTGAAGTCGGCAAAGGTATCACAAGCTTTAAGAAGGGCATCAGCGAGGGCGAAGACGACGTCAAGAATGCTGACAAGGAGCCGGCCGAGTTGTCGGATGACAGTGTCGTCGTGACGGATGTGAAAACCGATAAGGACCGGGTGTAAACCATCATGTTTGATATGGGGTGGTCTGAGTTGTTGGTCGTGGGCGTCGTCGCGTTGATCGTGGTGGGCCCAAAGGATCTGCCGATACTGTTCCGCAAGGTTGGGCAGTTCGTGGGAAAGGCCAAGGGCATGGCGCGCGAGTTCAGCAATGCGATGAATGACGCGGCTGACGACACGGGCATGCGTGAAATTTCCTCGGGCTTGAACAAATCGTTGAAGGCGGCAACGAACCCGCTTGGCAGTGCCATGGACGGAGTGAAATCGGCAACCAAGTCTTTGACTGATATCGATCCCAATAGCGAGACTGGCAAAATGGCGGCCAAACGAGCCGAGGATGTCAAAAAGATACAGGCTGCTACAGCGCGGGCAGGGGCCGAGCGTAAACAGCGCGAGGCCGCAGAAGCCTTGGCACATGCGGACGCCGCCGAGGCAAAGCTGACAACGGGAACGCCTGAGATCGAAATGTCGCCTGCCAAAGTACCGAGCGCTGGTACGACGGCAAAGACGCCAACAGCGAAGAAGGCACCCACGACAAAACCCGATCCTAAAAAGACCGTGGCCCCCAAGGCGGCGTCGGCACCTAAAGCCACCGCGAAAAAGGCACCTGCCAAGAAACCAGCTGCGCCAAAAACCGCAGCCAAGAAAACCGCAGCCAAGAAGCCAGCGGCCAAAAAGAGTGATTCATGAGTGCTTCGGACGATATTGACGACAGCGCAGCCCCGCTGATCGAGCATCTGGCGGAACTACGCACGCGGCTGATCCATTCGGTGATCGCATTTATCATCGGTATGGTGATCAGTTTTACTGTTTGGAATCCGATTTTCAACTTTCTGACCAACCCTTTGTGTACCGCGATGGCAGAGCGAGGACAAAATGATTGCGGTCTGATCCTCATCAAACTGCAAGAAGGTTTTTTTGTCGCGATCTCGATTTCGTTGTTGGGTGGGCTGATTTTAGGGTTTCCCTATATCAGCTATCAACTTTGGCGGTTTGTCGCACCGGGTTTATACAAGAACGAAAAAGGAGCTTTCCTACCGTTCCTTATCTCTAGCCCGATTATGTTTTTCCTGGGCGCGGCATTCGCGTTTTACGTCGTGACACCGCTGGCGTTTGATTTCTTCCTCGGGTTTCAGCAAGCTGGTACGCTTGTAAATAACGAGGGTGCTGACGGCGTTTCGAAGGGCGGGATAGCGGCGATTGCCTTTCAGGGCTCCGCGCAAGAATACCTTAACTTGACGATCAAGTTTATCGTCGCGTTCGGCTTATGCTTTCAGCTTCCCGTATTGCTGACGCTGATGGGTAAGGCCGGCTTGGTCAGTTCCGAAGGTCTTGGCAATGTGCGGAAATATGCTGTGGTCGGCATTCTTATTCTGGCGGCTTTGGTAACGCCGCCCGATGTAATCACTCAGGTAATCTTGTTTGTAGTGGTTTACGGGTTGTATGAGATCTCGATCTTTCTGGTCCGCCGCGTCGAACGTAAGCGCGATGAAAAGCTGCGTGCCGAAGGGTATTTCGACGATGAAGAAGACCCCTTGATCGCCGAGTTCGATGACGAGGATAATTCGAAGTGATCCTTGACCCGATGGAACGCATTGCAGCGGCGCTGGAGCGGATGTCTCCGCCGCCGCTGGACGCACCAGACTTTGACGCAGCCGGGGCCTTTGTATGGCATACTGCCCCCGACCGTTTGGTCCCGGTGAAAAATGTCAGTAAAGTAGATCTGTCACTGCTGATTGGTGTGGATCGTGCCCGTGATACGCTGCTGGCAAATACGATGCAGTTTGCTGCTGGGTTGCCAGCAAATAACGCCCTGTTATGGGGTGCACGTGGCATGGGAAAATCGAGCCTTGTCAAAGCTGTGCATTCCTATGTCCATGCGTCGCTTGATAGGTTGCGCATCGTTGAATTACAGCGCGAGGATCTACCCTCAGTAGGACGGTTACTGGCCTTGTTACGAGGAGCGCCCCAAAGATTTATCCTTTTTTGTGATGACCTGAGTTTTGGGCACGACGATGCTCACTATAAGTCGCTCAAGGCCGTGTTGGACGGTGGGATAGAAGGGCGACCCGATAATGTGGTGCTCTATGCAACGTCGAACCGTCGTCATTTGATGCCGCGTGATATGATCGAGAACGAACGGGGGTCTGCGATAAACCCCGCCGAAGCAGTTGAGGAAAAAGTATCGCTGTCAGATCGTTTCGGCCTGTGGCTGGGGTTTCACCCTTGCGACCAAGATCAGTATTTGGCGATGATACGCGGCTATTGCGACGCTTATGGGGTCAAGGTGGATACCAACACGCTGCGCGCCGAAGCGATCGAATGGCAAGCCACCCGAGGTGCCCGATCCGGACGCGTCGCATGGCAGTATTTTGTTGACCTTGCTGGACGGCACGGCACCACTTTGTAATCAGGTGCCGTGGGTTCAGTTCAGATACGGCGCAGGATCGACGCTGTCGAAACCTTTACGTACCTCAAAGTGGACGAATGAATCGTCCCCGCCGCGCAGCTTGGCGATAGAGGCACCTTTTGACACTTTGTCGCCCTTAGCGACGCTGACGTCACTCACGTTCGCATATACTGTCAGTAGATTATCGGGATGGCGTATCACGATGATCGGGACGCCTTCGGCGCTCTGGGTGATTGCGGCGACTGTACCGCCGTCAGCGGCTTTGACAGCCGCGCCGGCGCTTCCCTTGATATTGATGCCCTCGTTCTTGCCCTTGGAATAGGCGCGGATGATGCTGCCCTGAACGGGCGAAAGCATCCGAGCCGTAGATGTCGGCTGCGTGGTCTTGCCCACGTCGGCCACGGGTTTTGCTGCGGCTGGCGGGGTCGCTGCCACAGGCTTCGCATCCACCGGGGGCAGCGGTTTAGCAGCGCTCGGTGGGGTGGGTGTCGGCGATCCGGCACCGGGAAGCGTTGTCTGGGCGGTGGCGCTTGCAGGCACGGTCGCATTGCGCGGTGGGGCGCTTTGCTGCCCGACCGGTATCAGCAGGAACTGTCCTTCGCGAACCGAAAAATCTGCTCCCAATCCGTTCCATTCAGCAAGCGTGGCCACGGGCACGGCATAAAGTCTTGCGATGGTATAGGCGGTTTCACCCCGTTCTACCCTGTGGCGCACAGGTTCGACCCCTGTCTGCTTTTGCGGATTGCTGCGCGTGACGGTCTGGGCTGCCGGTAAGGGGGACGTTTGAACACCTGAACTTGCCGGAGAACGGTTGATAGCGCTTCCCGCCAGAGTCTGGATATCAACGGCGGCAGTTGAAATCGGGCCGGTACCCGATGCGCCCGTGGCAGGGGAAGGTTCCGCGACGCGGGTGGGCAGGGCGATGATTTCATCCTTGCGCAGCCGTATCGTCGGGTCGATCCCGTTATAGCGCGAAAGGCTTGAAACGTCTGTACCGACGCGGTTGGCCACATCAGTAAGCGTGTCACCCTGTCGGGCAACCGCCACTTGATAATTGGGGTAAGAGATAACTCCGCGATTGTCAGGTGCAGGGCGCGGTGCCAGTGGCCCGGTGGCCGCATCGGCCGTGGTGAACCCGTCACCAAAACCGCCGCGCAAGTCCATGTCTAGCGGCCTTTCGCAGGCTGCGAGTAAAAGCGCAGAGGCACCCGCCAGCGCCGTCAGCTTGAAGGTCCGGATCGCATATCGTTGGATCATCTGCTCGTCCTCGTGTTCGATGCCTCTGGCGGCCACTGGTCTCCATGTGGTCTGGAGTTACCCCGTTCTATACAGCATTTAGCCGTCTTTGCCCAATCCTTCAAGCAAAGGAACAAAACGTACCTTGCGAAGCTCGTCATACTCAAGCCCGCTTTCGGTTTTACGCACGCGGATCAGGTGTTGGACCGTGTCTGATTGCCCAACCGGGACGACCATGATCCCGCCCACCTTGAGCTGGGCAAGCAATGGGCCAGGGGGATCTTCGGCAGCAGCAGTGACAATGATGCGGTCAAACGGTGCCTGTTCCGGCAAGCCAAAGCTACCGTCGGCGATGATCGCCGTAATATTCGCAAGGGCCAGATCATCGAATATCTGGCGGGCCTCTTGGACCAAACGGCGATGGCGGTCAATCGTATAGACGCGGCGTGCCAATTTGCTGAGGATCGCGGCCTGATAACCAGACCCGGTTCCTACCTCGAGCACCTTGTCGCGGGGGGACACCTCAAGAGCCTGGGTCATCAAGGCCACCACCGAAGGTTGACTGATGGTTTGTCCGCAGGCGATCGGTAAAGGCATGTCTTCATAGGCGCGTGACGCAAACAGGCCGCGAATGAACGGTCCGCGGTCAATTTGTTCCATTGCGTTCAGCACACGGGTATCGGTCACGCCCTTCGAGCGTAAGGCATAGAGAAATTGCATTTTACGTTCTGCGTTTGAGATGGCTTCGTCGTCGCTCATGTATTTATGGCTTCAAGAGCCGCGAAAGTATCGTGGGCGGTCAGGTCCGCCCGCATGGGCGTTACCGATATATACCCTTCGAGGTTCAACGCGGCATCTGACCCTTTTTCTGTCGCTATTTGCTGATCTGCCCCCTGAATCCACAAGAAACGACGTCCGGAAGGCGAAATCTGCGGCTGGGTAGAAAAGCTGGTGTTCCTGCGGATGCCTTGCGGAGCCAACCGTGTGCCTTTGATATCGGCAGAGGCCACTGGGGGGAAATTGATGTTGTAGAACAATCTGTAACCGTTCTCATGGTCTGGGCTGGCATCCAAGATACGGCGCACCACCGTTGCGCCATGCTGGGCGGCCCCTTCAAAGGGGTTTTCAAGCCCGCGGTTGCCTGGCCCGTAATATTGCGACAGGGCCATTGCCGGGATCCCTTGCAAGGCTGCTTCCATCGCGCCGCCGATCGTACCTGAATACAGTGCATTCTCTGCCGAATTGTTGCCGCGATTCACACCGGATAGGACAAGATCGGGCGGCGCATCGAGCATGCAGTCATGGAGAGCGGCCAAGACGCAATCGGCAGGGCTACCTTCGACCGAGAAACGATGCGAGCTTACCTGTTCCACCATCATCGGCTTTGTATAGCTGATGCAATGGCCCACACCTGATTGTTCATATGCAGGGGCAACTGTCCATACTTCGCCCTTTGGGCCAGCAAGTTCGGACGCAATCGCGAAGAGTGTTTTCAGGCCCGGTGCGTGAATGCCGTCATCATTGGTGATTAGAATGCGCATAAATTCCCCTTTGTGCTTTGATAGGCGAGGGATGTGGGCGCGGCAAGGTGGCAGCATCCGACAGAGGATTTTTTACCCCAGAAGGTCTTCCAATTGTGCCAGAATTACAGCGGCTTGTGACTGTGGGCTATTCAGTGCATCGCGATCTTCGCCCGGATGAAAGCGGGCACGGGTCGCAGTGGGCATCGGCGCAGGTGTCACGATATTCACCTTTGGCCCGATTGTCGCGGTTTCGCTTTGCCAGCTGCGGGCAAGCGCAATCTGCGCGGCCTTGGTTGCACCGTAGCTACCATAGAAGCTGGTACCCGTGACCGGGTCATCAAAGAATACGGCTTGACCCGACTGCCCCAGCAGCGGCGCAATATAGGTGATCAGGGTCGACGTGGCGGTTATGTTGGTCGCAACAGATTTGGCCATATCCTTGCTGTCGATATGGTCACTGGGGGCTAGCGGGGCAGCGTGAATGGCCGTATGCAGCCATAAGTCGAGCTTGCCCCAACGGTCATAGATACCCCTGCACAGTGTCGCCATGGCTTCGGCGTTGGCCACGTCCATCGGGGCCAGTGTGGCACTGCCGCCACGCGCCTGAATGCGGTCGTCAAGCTCTTCGAGGGCACCGGTTGTCTTGGCTACGGCGATGATATGGTGGCTATCGCAAAGCGCTTGGGCGAGGGCGGCACCAAGGCCGCGCGAAGCGCCGGTGATGAGGGCTGTTTTTGTCATGCGATGGCTTTGCCTCAGCCATCGCGGCCCGTCAAGGGGGTGGGCTTAACCGTTGGGCAATTTCAATGTCACCGTGCGACCGCGTCGAAGCAAAACCACGCTGTTATCCCCGATTGCGGCCACGACCCCGTCGCTGATCTTGTCGTTCAGCTTCACACGTTGAATACGCCCTTTACCGTCACGGATCAACGCGCCGGGTTGGGTCAGGCTGCCAAAGGTACCCAGCAGCGTCAGTTTGGGTAGGGCGACTTGTTCGGTTGCCAGATTGATCACTTTTTGCGGTGTTGGGGTGCCTTTTTCGTCGGTGGACATGGGAGCCTCTTTCAGCCCTTAAACAACAAGGGGGGGTGCGGTGTTGCAGTGCTGCTAACAAAGCTTGAACATGACTGAAAGAGGAACCGGTTCGGGCTGGCAAAGACCGGCCCAGCTGTCGGCAAAGCTTTGCTTGAAGCAGAATGCATAAGGGCGGGACGGGGCTTGAAACCCGTGCCCGCCCTTGAAGAGAAGCGTTAGAATCCCGCGTTATTCGGCAGCGGTCTTCATCTCAAATCCTTGAGCAAGCTGGTCAGTGGGCTTGACCGGGTAATCGCCTGTAAAGCAGGCGTCGCAGTATTGCGGGCATTTGGCGTTGCGACCCTCGGCTTCACCTACGGCGCGGTACAGCCCATTGAGCGAGATGAACTTGAGGCTATCCACTTGCAAATGCTCGCGCATTTCTTCTTCGGACATTGTTGCCGCTAACAGCTTTTCACGTTGAGGAGTGTCGACGCCGTAAAAACAAGGCCAAGCCGTAGGGGGTGATGCAATGCGAAAGTGAACTTCCTTTGCGCCCGCATCAAGGATCATTTCCTTAATCTTACGGCTGGTGGTGCCGCGCACAACCGAATCGTCCACAAGAATCACCCGTTTGCCTTTGATCAGGGCGCGGTTGACGTTGAGCTTGAGGCGCACACCCATGTTACGAATTTGCTCGGTGGGTTCAATGAAAGTCCGTCCCATATACTGGTTGCGAATAATGCCCATCGCATAGGGAATACCGGATTCGAGACTGAACCCGATCGCCGCCGGTGTGCCGCTGTCTGGAACGGGGCAAACAAGATCTGCGTCAACGGGCGATTCCTTGGCCAGTTCACGGCCAATCGCTTCGCGGGTTTCATAAACAGACCGACCGCCAAGAATACTGTCGGGGCGGCTGAAATAAACATGTTCAAAGATACAGAACCGTGACGGGACGCGGCGGAACGGAAAGTGGCTTTCGACACCTTTCGAAGTGATGACCACCATTTCACCGGGCTCAATCTCGCGGACGAATTCGGCACCGATGATGTCCAGCGCACAGGTTTCGGAACTGAGCGCCCAGCCGTCGCCGACCTTACCCAACACCAATGGACGCACCCCAAGAGGGTCGCGCACGCCGATCAGTTTGGTACGGGTCATGGCCACGACCGAAAACGCGCCTTCGACACGGCGCAGCGCGTCTTCCATACGTTCGGGGATGTTGCGCTGAAGCGAGCGCGCCATCAGGTGAATGATGCATTCACTGTCTGATGATGACTGGAAGATCGATCCGCGCTCGATCAGCTCTCGGCGCAGGGAATTGGCGTTGGTAATGTTACCGTTATGGGCAATAGCGGCTCCACCCATGGCGAATTCACCAAAGAACGGTTGAACATCGCGAATTGCAGTGGGGCCTTTGGTGCCGGATGTCGAATAGCGCACATGGCCGATAGCCAACTCACCGGGCAACGTCTCCATCACTTTTTGCGATGTGAAATTATCGCGCACATAGCCAAAGCGGCGTGCTGACTGGAACCCAGCGGTAGGATCGTAGCTGACGATCCCGCCCGCTTCCTGGCCGCGATGCTGAAGCGCATGCAATCCGAGGGCTACGAAGTTCGAGGCATCGGCGACGCCAACGACACCAAACACCCCGCATTCTTCTTTTAGTTTATCAGCGTCATCTACGTCACGCAGATACGAAGAATCAAAGGGGTGAGCGGGGGGCATGATCTTGGACAACGGGGAAACTCCGAATCCGATTACGGGATAGCCCGTATGTAGGCATTCGGCGCATGAATGTCACCCCGCTGTCACATTTTGACGAACATCAGATACGAACATCAGATGAAGATAAGGGATCGCTACGCAGAAACCGAATAAAGAACGCCCCCCAAAAGGGAGGCGTACATGAAATTCAGGAGTATAGCGGTTAGTTAGACACCGCAGTTACCGACGAGCGCTTCGTAACGGGAGGTGATCCAGCCAAGCGCCGCTTCGGGATTTTGCTCTTCGATCTGGCCGGTAAAACGGCTGAATACCTGAGCGGAGCGGCTTTCATCGACTATGGTGAACCGTTGGCCAGTGATGACGGTATCATAAACGAAGAAGGCAATTATGACGAGCAGGATGCCGCGTGCGACACCGAACAAGAACCCCAGCCCTTGATCCGCGCCCCCTAGTACCGAACGTTGCACCAGCGAGGAAAATAGCGGGGTAAAGAGAGATACTACGATCAACGCGATGGCAAAGACGATAGCGAAGGCACCAATAATCGATAATTCGCAGCTATCGGCTAAGAATTCGCCTACGATTGGCAGTTCCGAGACAAGCGGTTCGACCTGCGGGGCAAACAGAAACGCAAGGATAGCCGCAGCGATCCAGCCGACAATGGCCATGAATTCGCGGACCAGTCCGCGACCATATGCCAACAATGCAGACAGGATGATGACAAGAGCCACGACCCCGTCAATGATGGTAAAGCCTTCCATGATCGTCTTGCCTTCCTTGAGGGGACCATTATCCAGCCCCGAAAATTTCGCCTACAAATCCGGTTAGATCGCTCATGGTATTAAGCGTTATTCCGTTCTTGCTTACGGGTTTACCCCCCGCAGGTGCAATCGCATTGGTAAAACCAAGTTTTTGCGCCTCTTTCAACCTATTTTCGGTCTGGGTGGCGGGGCGCAGCGCACCTGACAGGCTAATTTCGCCAAAAACGACTGTTTCGGCGGGCAACGCAACGTCTTCGCGAGCACTTAAAATTGCAGCAGCCACTGCCAGATCGGCCGCAGGTTCGGATATCTTCATGCCACCGGCCACGTTTAGATAAACATCTAGTCCTGCAAAGGGGATGCCGCACCGGGCCTCGAGCACGGCGAGAATCATAGCCAGACGCCCGCCATCCCAACCCACGACCGTGCGCCGCGCTTGTGAATGGGGCGAAGGGGCAACCAGCGCTTGTAATTCACATAAAACCGGACGGGTGCCTTCAATACCGGCGAATACAACGGACCCAGCCGATGGTTCGCCGCGCTCAGACAAAAAGAGCGCTGATGGGTTCGTAACCTCGGCCAGACCTGCACCGGTCATTTCGAAAACACCAATCTCGTCAGCCGGGCCGAATCGATTTTTTACAGCACGTAAGATGCGGAACTGGTGCCCGCGTTCGCCTTCGAAGTACAATACGGTATCGACCATATGTTCAACCACGCGAGGGCCAGCAATCTGCCCATCCTTGGTGACATGCCCGACCAGAATGACCGACACGCCCCTACGTTTGGCAAAGCTCGTCAATTCATGAGCTGCGGCGCGTACCTGACTGACCGATCCCGGTGCGGATTCCACGTTGTCGGCCCACATGGTTTGGATCGAGTCAATAACCACCAAATCGGGCTTTTCTGCATCAAGCGTTGTCAGAATATCGCGCAGATTGGTTTCAGCGGCCAGTTTTACGGATGCATCCGTCAGTCCCAATCGTTGGGCTCGCATACGCACTTGTGCTGATGCTTCCTCACCGCTGACGTAGATCGTTTTCAACCCGTTGCGGGCGAAATGCGCGGCGGCCTGCAACAATAAGGTGGATTTTCCGATACCCGGGTCGCCGCCCACCAAGATTGCCGAAGCCTTTACCAGCCCGCCGCCCAGAACCCGGTCCAGTTCGGCGATGCCTGACTGGCTGCGCGGCGGCGGAGGCTCGTGCGTGGTTAAGTCGGTCAGAACCATGGCCGAGCCACGCTTGCCGCCTAAAGATTTGCTTGGTGGTCCAGTCGAGATGCCCTTGTCTTCGTGAATGGTGTTCCATTGGGCGCAAGCGTCACAGCGGCCCGACCATTTATTATAGGTCGCGCCGCATGCATTGCATGAAAATGTTATGGGTGACTTAGCCATGTGCCCTTGTGTCTGACCCCACGGGCGAGGTCAAAGCAAAAAGCAGTTGCGCAGAACGACTTACTCGGCGGCTTTTGGTTGCATTTCGATCACGCGGTTGTCATGGTCTCTACCGTCGTTTGTATCGCTCATGCCATCGGCGGCAACTATTCGTTCGATACCAAGTTCCGGCATAACTTCGCGCATTTCAGCACGCAGACGCTCAAGCTGGGCGGACGCGACGCTTTCTTCGAGCTCTACCTCGTGCAGCCAATGTTTCATCTCGTTAGAGATCCCCTTGGCTTGATCAAGGCGGCTGTTGAACAGGTCAACTTCTTCCTGACGCTGCTTAAGAAATGAACGCGCACGTTCAATTTTGTCATCAGCGTAGAGTGTCGCCAGTTCCTTGGAAATATGGCTCATTTGCGCGGCTACCTCGAGCAGACCAGGCTCTAGAGTGCTTAGATCGGGGTGATCGCGTAGATATGACAGGCGTTCGCGCACAGCGTCAAATTCGGAAGACATCTGAAAGGTACTGGCGCGATCGGCAGCATGCACTGCCGCATAGGCCCGTGATACATCGTTCATATTGATGGAGAACTTGCGGTGCGAGTTTTCCAGTTGCATGATACGGCGATTGGTGGGGATGAAAAAGCAGATGCCGATTGCTAATACAGTAAGAGCGATCTGCGCGTACATACCCGCGTTTTCGACAGATTGCCCGTTGTAGTTGAGAGGGATTTCAATCCAAGCCAACTGTCCAACAGCAGCCATGATCGTGAAGATCGTCAAGGCAAGCGCCGCGAGACCAAAGATCGCAAAGGCGAGCCGCTGGAGTAAATATTGAAACATATATGCCAAAATTCTAAATTGCTTCACCATACATCTCCTCAATGTCCCTATCGGCAAGATTATGCCTATTTTCACGCTTCTTGAAAGGAAACTTCGCAATCAGCGAAAATGTTCCGAAACCCGGCAAATAAAGCACGCATCGTGCGGAAAAATTGCAAAAGAGGTTAACAAAACCATCGGGACACAACGATTGTTGCGCATACCATGAATAATCCCAGCACAAGATTCAGGGGTTGAAAGCTAAGGGTCGCTACTGTGAGGCACGTTCTTGACTCGATTTGGACACAATTCACCCTGACGGAACGAAGGGCGGGTCAGCGTTTAGGCAATGAACGCTCGCAGGGTTTCATCGCGGGTCTCAGAAAGGTCGGACACGGTTCCCTGCCAATGTACCTTACCCTGTTCCAGTAACATTACCGTATCCGCGATGGTGCGTACCGTTGTCATATCATGCGTAATGGTCAGCGTGGTCGCATGCGTTTCGCGTACGATATCGCGTATCAGGTCGTTGATTGCACGCGCCATGATCGGGTCAAGCCCAGTGGTTGGTTCATCGAAGAACAATACAGACGGGTTGGTGGCGATGGCGCGGGCAAGTCCGGCGCGTTTCTGCATGCCGCCGGATAACATGGCGGGCAAACGGTCCGCGACATCGGCCTCTAACCCCACGCGCCCCAGTTTTTCAAGCGCGATAGCGCGGGCCTTGGCCTTTGGCATTCTGCGCAACAATCTAAACGCGACATTCTGCCAAACCGGTAAGCTATCAAACAGCGCCGCACCTTGAAATAACATGCCGAAATCGTCCAGAAAGCGGGTTCGGTCTAGTGGCGCCCCATCTTGCATAATGGTCCCACTGTCAGGCTGAACCAGCCCAAGGATGGACTTCATGAGCACCGATTTACCGCTACCTGATTTGCCGATCACAACCGTGGACTTACCCTTGGAAAGGGTAAGCGTAGCGCCGCGCAACACGGGCGTTTCTCCGAATGATTTGAAGAGGTTCGTAACGGTGATCATAGCGAGAATATTACCGCGGTCAGCGCGAAATTCGCGGCAAGTATCAGAACGGCGGTGGCTTCTACGGCAGATTTGGTAGCCCGGCCAACCCCGCGCGCACCGCGGCCTGCGTTAATGCCGAAATAACACCCCATCGTTGTGGCGATCAGCCCAAAGGCGGTGCCTTTGATAAGGGACGATGCGATATCCAGCGGCTCAAGAAAATTCACTGTGTTACGCAGATAGGCGGCGGGGCTGAATCCCAAAGACCCCGTCGCGACCCCGTATCCGCCCATGATGCCGATAATATCGCCTATGGCGACAAGCAGCGGGACGACCAAGATTCCTGCCAACACGCGCGGTACCGTGAGATAACGCATCGGATCGGTGGAGAGGGTGATCAAAGCGTCGATCTGTTCAGTGACCTTCATCGTTGCTATTTCAGCCGAGATGGCTGCGGTTACGCGGGCGGCAACCATCAGCCCGACCAGCACTGGCCCTAATTCGCGCACCATACCAATGGCTACAATCTGCGGCACTACGGCTTCGGCGTTGACCCGCGCCCCGCCTGCATAAATCTGCATGACCAGCGCCCCACCGGTAAAAAGCGAGGTCAGGCCAACAACAGGCAAGCTGAGCCAGCCGATCTGCATCAGGGCGATGGCAAATTGACGTGGATAGAACGGCGCACGAAAAATATGCACGATCGCACTTACCGTGAAAAGCGTGATCCGGCCAACGGCTGCGACGGCGTGTAGGGTTGTACGACCAACTGCTGCGAGGGGGTTCAAGTGATATAGACCCTGTCATATCGGCTTCCCAGCGAGGTCAGCACTTCGTATCCGATGGTACCTGCAAACTCCGCCACGGTGTCGACCGATTGGTGTAGGCCGATCAGTTGCAGATGCTCTGGCACCTGTTCCAGATGGGTAACGTCCACCGTAATCAGGTCCATGGATACACGTCCCACCACCGGGACCTTTTGCCCTTCGTGGGTTAAGGTGGCCCCATTTCCCATGGCCCGGATCAGCCCGTCTGCATACCCCCCCGATACTGTTGCAATCTGCGAGGGTCGCGGTGCCACCCACCCGCAGGCGTAACCGACCGCGCTGCCCGCACTAATATCGCGCGTCTGTATCACCGGCAAATCTAAGGTAACTACAGGCTGCGCGTCAACAAACGGCATGCCCCCGTAAAGACCCACACCCGGGCGTGTCAGTTCAAAGTGGTAATCGGCCCCCAAAAGCGTGCCCCCCGTCGCTGCCAAGGATCGGGCGACGTTTATACCCGCAGTCATTTCGTTAAAAATCTCAAGCTGGGCATCGTTCATCGGGTGATCGGGGTCGTCTGCGCATGCAAGGTGCGAAATGATCATGGTCGGGTTTTGGCCGAGTGCGATATCGCGCAAAGCGGCCCATTCGGCCGGGTCCATGCCAAGCCGGTTCATGCCTGTATTAAGCTGTAGTCCGAATCGGTGACCGGGCAGGGCTTCTACGTGGCCGATCATCTGATCGACTGTGTTGATCATCGGCGTCAAATCAGCTGACCGGATCATATCGGCATCACCTGGCATATGGCCGCTGAATACATTGATTTCCGGACCAGGCCCAAGAATGCGGCGCAGCGCGATGCCTTCTTCGGCGACCGCGACGAAAAACTGCCGCGCACCCGCCTGGGCTAATACAGGGGCTACCCGTTCGATCCCCAAGCCATAGGCGTTGGCTTTGACGACAGCCCCGGTCTCGGATTCAGTCATGCGGTTCAAAGCAGTCCAGTTGGCTGCAATAGCACTAAGATCTATGGTGAGAGTTGCAGTTGTCATGTCGTCGGTTTTGACAGGATGGGCCGCAAGGTCAAGCGCCAGTAGGCGCAACGGCGCGATAAATCCAACAGCAGGCTGACCAATGCGGCCGCGCAAAGGACAATGTCGCCAATTGTGCGGGCACCGATACATCCATCTTGGCCTGATCCAAAGAACGGGCGGTCGTTCTAGGCGGGAAACGTAGATGCCATAATGCCGTAACGAAACTTTTGTATCGCGCTTGCATGGTACGACGAACAAGTTAGCGTGGTACTGACAAAAGTCAGGTTGCGCGACGTAACCTATACAAAAAGGGAGGAGACCTTATGCGTTCTCAGAGATACCTACTGGCCCCGGTGCTTGCCATGATGGCTGGACTGACGGCCCCAATGGCGATGGCAGAGAATCGGATCGACACACAGTTGCCCAACGCCCCAGATATGGCCGCTTATGGCGACATGGCGGTAGGGGTGCGCCAGATTGATCTGGTCAACCCCGATCAGATCAATATTTTGGCGATTGATCCAAAAGCCCCCAAGCCTGAAACCATGCCACGCTATGATCGTCCCTTAGCGGTCGAGATCTGGTACCCGGCCGCCGACGGTGCCACCGGCGATACCGCGCTGAAGACCTTTATTCGTGACGGCAAGACCGAGGTGACGCTTCAGGGGAAGGCGATGCGTGACGCGGCACCGGCACAGCCGGATGCAGCCTATCCGTTGGTAATTATTTCGCATGGTTATCCGGGCAACCGGTTTTTGCTGTCGCATCTGGCCGAAAACATCGCTTCCAAAGGGTATGTCGTGGCCTCGATCGACCATACCGATTCAACCTACCGCACCAAGGCTGCGTTTGGATCGACCCTAGTAAACCGATCGCTGGATCAACTGTTCGTGTTGAACGAGATGGCGCGGATGTCTTCCGAGGATGGATCGTTTCTCAAAGGGTTGGTCAACACGGATGATACCGGGCTGATTGGCTATTCTATGGGTGGATACGGTGCTGTGATCACGGCGGGCGGCGGCGTCACTGAAGCATCTGTGGGTTTTGGCTGGGGTGGCCCGCATGGCACTCTGGCAATTCATCAAGCGGGGTCTGATACCCATAACAAACTGCCTGATCCCCGTATCAAGACGGCTGTGGCAATTGGACCTTGGGGAATGAATACAGGGTTCTGGGATGCCGAAGGGCTCAAGGGCGTGAAAATTCCGATGCTGTTCGTAGCCGGATCGGAAGACATGGTGTCGCTTTACGAAAAAGGTGTACGGGCCATATGGGAAAACGCAAGCAGCGTGGACCGCAGCCTGCTTACATTCGAGAACGGCGGCCACAACACAGCCGCCCCCATGCCCGCCCCCGAAGAATCGTTTCGAGATGACGCGGACCTTGGGTTTAACGTGTCTTCGCACTATACCGACCCGGTCTGGGATACGGTCCGTATGAACAACATCGCGCAGCATTTTGTCACGGTCTGGTTGGGCAAATACCTCAAGAGCGATGCCACCATGGATGACTATCTTGATCTGGTTGAGAATTCGAATGACGGTGTATGGTCGATGAACGAAGACGGTACGCCGAAAGAAGACCATACCTATTGGAAGGGTTTCGACAAGGACACTGCCAAGGGCCTGCGGTACGAAACCAAATCACCGCAGTAAGGGCGTTATCCGATGATGCGTTTGCGTATCATGTTTTCGCATGCCGCTGTCGTTGTGATGGCAGTGGCATGCGCATCAGGTCTGATTGCGCTTGCGGTGTTCGGACCGCTTTGGGTGTGGGCGATGATCCCGCTAGGGGTCGTCGCGCAAATGATCAACGAATACAATTTGCACCGGTTTGTGTTCCATCTGCCACCGCCACGCCGCCAATGGGCGTTTGATCTACTTTATGTCGCGCATTATGGGCACCACGATTTCCCGACCAACACGAAACTGTTCTTCGTACCGATCTGGGTCGCGCTGCCCATGCTTTTGATCAACGGTTTAGCACTGTGGGGCGCTCTGGCGCTGTTTGGCGTCAGTCAGGCAGCTTGGGTGGCTATCGCCATTGTGCCCGTCGGCGGCGTGCTGACCTTTTTGGGGTATGAATGGTTTCATATGACTGCGCACGTAAATGTGCCCAAAAGTCGGGTAGAACGCTATGTGACGCGGCTGCACAATCAACACCATTTCAGGGATTTCGGAAAGTGGTTTCATGTCAGTCCCGGCGGTGCGATTATCGACCGTGCAATGGGCACAGCGATAGACCGCGAGGCCTTGAAACGTAAGCAACGGATCGAATTTATCCGGACCTTGGGCATGGCTCCTGACGATCCGCGCCTTGTTGCGGCCCGGCGCAGGTTTTCCGACAAATATGATCTTTCACCAGCAGAAATAGCACGCGCGGCACTTGTGTAGCTGTCAGGTGCGGTCGGCTTTCAGAACTCCTGACCCCCGCCATTGCCGTTTTGCCACGGCTTCACAAGATTGCCAAAGCGGGTAAAGCGCCCCTCAAAGCTAAGCTCGACCGTGCCGATGGGGCCGTGGCGCTGCTTGCCGATGACGACTTCGGCGCGACCGTGTAGACGCTCCATCTCTTCTTGCCAGATCGCCATCTTGTCCAGTTCATGATCGCCGGGCTTCTCGCGCTCTTTGTAATACTCTTCGCGGAATACAAACATGACCACATCGGCATCCTGTTCGATGGAGCCGGATTCACGCAAATCTGACAATTGCGGGCGCTTGTCTTCGCGGTTTTCAACCTGGCGTGATAGCTGTGACAGGGCGATGACAGGAATGTGCAGCTCCTTGGCGATCGCCTTGAGGCCCATAGTGATTTCCGAGATCTCATTCACGCGGTTTTCGTTCTTTCCGGTACCACGAACAAGTTGCAAGTAGTCGATGATCAAAACGTCCAGCCCGTGCGTCCGTTTCAGTCTTCGCGCGCGCGCGGCCAACTGGCTGATCGGCAGGGCCGGGGTATCGTCGATATAAAGCGGGCAAGCTTCGAGCGCTTTGGCCGCGTCGACGAAACGGCGGAACTCGGTCTCGCTCATGTCACCGGATCTGATTTGCTGTGACGGTATTTCAGCCGCTTCCGACAAGATGCGTGCAGCCAACTGTTCTGCGCTCATCTCGAGGCTGTAGAACCCGACCACGCCGCCATCAACAGCACCTTCGGTGCCGTCATGTAACGTGCCACGCCGATATGCCTTGGCGACATTAAAGGCGATGTTGGTTGCCAATGAGGTTTTCCCCATCGACGGGCGACCAGCAAGGATCAGCAGGTCAGACGGGTGCAAGCCGCCTAATTTTTTATCCATGTCGATCAGGCCCGTAGAGACACCTGACAGCCCGCCGTCGCGCTGGTATGCGGCATTTGCCACGTTTACAGCATCCGTTACCGCCTTGAGAAAGCTTTGAAATCCGCTTTCTGTTTGTCCTTGTTCAGCCAATTTATAAAGTTGCTGCTCGGCCTCGACGATCTGTTCGCGCGGCTCGGATGCGACATCGACCTGTGCGGCCTTGGCGGAAATGTCCCGGCCCAATTGAATTAAATCCCGGCGCACCGAAAGATCATAGATCATCTGTGCATAATCGCGCACGGCAAAGGCGCTGATGGCGGCACCGGCTAGGCGTACAAGATACGCCGGGCCGCCCAGCTCTTTCAGCCCCTCGTCGTCTTCCATGAACGCTTTAAGCGTTACGGGCGAAGCAAGGTTATTTTTGGCAATCCGGGCGCTGGCGATCTCGAAAATGCGCGCGTGTACGGGGTCATAGAAATGTTTGGGGCCGATGATAGAAGCAACACGATCATAGATATCATTGTTGGTTAAAATGGCCCCCAAAAGCTGTTGTTCCGCCTCAATTGAATGAGGCATCGTCTCGGCTGCTTGAACAGTCAGTTGATTGCCGTTGATGCTGGAAATCTCGTTCATACTACCTGGTGTCCCACTTGTTATCTGCCCCGGGTTTTACATATCCGAGCTGACGGCTAACCTGCAAACTGTATAACCTGTGGATAAGCTGAATTATGCGCTAGTGGACATCATATAGCATAGTTCGGCCCAAAGAGATACTACATGTTGACGTAACATCATTCGTTTTTTCGGGCGTCCTGCCACTCACGAGGTGCTTTAAGGAAGGTCTCAACCTCGGTAAGGGTTGCTTCATCGAACGACGCCTGAGCCTTGGCTTCGGCAAGTACATCCCACCATGTACACAGGCTGTGCAAGGTAACGCCATGGTCACCAAGTGTCTTTTCAGTTTGTGGAAATATTCCGTAGTAAAAGATCACAGCAGTATGGGCGCAGGATGCCCCAGTTTCACGAATCGCGTCGACAAAACTGATTTTTGAGCCGCCATCCGTGGTCAGGTCTTCGACCAAAAGCACGCGCTGGCCCGGCGTCATTTCGCCCTCGATACGTGCGTTACGACCATAGCCTTTAGGCTTTTTGCGTACATAGGTCATCGGCAACGCCATTCGTTCGGCGATCATAGCGGCAAAGGGTATGCCAGCGGTTTCGCCACCCGCCACGTTGTCAAACGCCTCGAATCCCGCATCGCGCATTACCGTGACGGTGAGAAAATCCATCAGGGTCGCCCGAATGCGCGGATAGCTTATCAGCTTGCGGCAATCAATATATGTGGGGCTCTGCAGGCCCGACGCCAGAGTAAACGGATCCTCGGCGTTGAAGTGAACGGCCTTGATCTCAAGCAGCATCCGCGCGGTCAGACGCGCCATTTCTGTTTTATCTGGATAGCTGGAAGGGATCATGTGCAGGTGTCCTGTGGTTAAAGCTGTTCTGGTTTTGCGCCTTCAAATACCCCTGGACGCAGTTCAAAGTCTATGGGTGCAGCGCGGATATCCCCGACAATCGGCGCAGATCAGGGGCTAGGTTGCCTTTACCGTCCAGTTCAGAGGCATCAGAGGGTCAAAAACCGTAACCGGTCCCTCGGGCGTTTCGATGTGGTCGGGATAGTGCACTGGCGTACGGATCAGCGTTACGGTTGTGTCGTTTGCAGGCAATCCGTAAAACGCCGGGCCGTTCCGCGAGGTGAATGCCTCGAGCTTGTCCAGCGCATGTTCCTGCTCGAATACCTCGGCGAGAATCGACAGGGTGTTCGGGGCGGTGAAACATCCGGCGCATCCGCAGGGCAACAGCTTGTTGGCATCCGTATGCGGGGCTGAATCTGTACCCAGAAAAAATCGTGCATCGCCCGATGTCGCGGCTGCGCGCAGGGCCAAGCGGTGCTTTTCACGCTTGGCCACTGGCAGGCAATAATAATGCGGTTTGATGCCTCCGGCCAGAATATGGTTCCGGTTGATCACCAGATGGTGCGTGGTGATCGTCGCCGCCAGATTAGAGCTGGCAGAACGGACATAGGCGGCTGCGTCAGCGGTGGTAATATGTTCCATCACTACCTTTAGGCCTGCATGGCGGGCACGGATCGGGTCAAGCACCTGATCAATAAATACCGCCTCGCGGTCAAAGATATCTACCTCGGGGTCCGTCACCTCACCATGGGTGCATAGGGGCAGGCCAATTTCCGCCATTCTGTCAAGTACGGGGGCAACCTTGTCAAAGTTCGAGACCCCACTGGCTGAATTCGTCGTTGCGCCAGCCGGATACAGCTTTACCGCTTTGACCAAACCGCTGGCATGGGCTGCCGCCACATCGTCAGGGTCGGTATCTTCGGTCAGATACAGGGTCATCAGGGGAGTGAACTGCGCCCCTTCTGGCAGCGCCGCCAGGATTCGGTCCCGATAAGCCGCTGCATCTGCACCGCGCACAACGGGGGGAACAAGATTGGGCATGATGATCGCGCGAGCAAAATGAGCAGCGGTATATGGCAACACCGCGCGTAACATGTCGTCGTCGCGCAAGTGCAGATGCCAGTCATCAGGGCGTATAAGCGTCAAGGTCTGTGTCATGACCGTTCGCTAACATAGCGCCGCTTGAGGCGCTAGGGGGCAGAGGCGCATGCCAGAGGCCTTTGCTACTCCAAGAAGGGGCGAGCCAAAGAGATAGCCGCGCAGCGTGGCTGCTATCCGTTTTTGCTGATGTCGTCGTTCTCGGGTTCATCTTGCACCTGCTGCATCATCAGTTCTGCCTCAAGCAGCTTTTGCTTGCGCACAAAGCGCGGCGCTTGCATACGGGCGTTCACATGGCGGCACAGATGCAGTATCAACCTTTTGCGATCATCTGTTTCAAGAGTCACCAGTAAGGTCTTGAGATAGCTGCGATGTTCGCGTCGTGATCGGTATAGTTTGGCGAAATTGAGACGCGTCAGCTTGCCCTCTGCGGCAAGGCTCAACACCGTTTCGAACTGATCAAGCTGAAGCAGGTCTGATTGTAGGGCGAGCCCCATATGCCGCATTCTGAGTTTTGTCACATTCGGGCGGGTGAACAGGCTCGCGTGCATCGCGTCCAGCGCCACGTTCGGGTCGTAAAGTATAAATGCCTCTTCTGCAGCTTCCAACATATCGGGCGCATAGCCGAAGCGAGAGCCGAAATCCGTTCTGCGCATTTCCTTGAAGCGGTCGTCCCACTCTGCGATGCGCGAATCCAAGGTTGCCTGCGGTTGAATGGCCACCACGGTGGCACCTGGTGCCGCGACGGAAAAAGCAGCCGCACCGTAGCCCCCCGGTCCTGCGCCATAGAATATCACTTTTTCGAACTCATCAAAGAAACCGTCATCTATAAGCCGATCAAAAAACGCATATACATTTTCGTCCCGGAACCAGGTGTCCCCTTCGGAGGCAATGCATAGATGCGACCATCCGTAGGTGCGCACCATCTCCCAACCCAAAGGGTGCGACATGGCAGAAAGCGACCGCATGCCGCTTAACGATTCGAAAGAGACAAGTAACGTGGGTTTGCGTTCGACATAAATGGCATGATGTTTCGCTCCAAGTGTCTGATAGAAACCATCTTCTTCGGCAATTTCGGCAATGGCGAGCAACCATTCATCCTTAGAAAGATCAGCCAAAGAGGTATCGATCGTAAAGGGTGCCTCGATCATGGTTGTGTCCTCACTTGGTATGGCGCGCAGCTCATATGCGCAGTTGGACCTTGGCTATAAAGATATTGCGGCAGAAATGCGGAAAAATGTTGCGCATTTTAGGTAAGATTACGGAGGTTGCGCAGAACCCGCAATCGCGGATAATGGCCTGTACACCCACGCAGCTTTCTCTCGGTGCGTTGCCCCGACGTGGGGGAGCACGGATCAAATTGGACAGGGGGCTTAACGCGCACTTGACCCCGGCGGGTTCAAAACGCACCCTGAATTTCTAAACAGGAGACCCTATGACAGAGCCCATGTCCATTGATACCGTGCAAACTTTGCTTGAGGGACAGGGGTATGTCAGCGATCGCGCACTCGCGACTGTTGTTTTTCTAAGCCTAAAGCTCGGACGCCCCTTGTTTTTGGAAGGCGAAGCAGGCGTTGGCAAGACAGAAATAGCCAAGGCACTGGCTGCTGGCTTGGATCGAAAGCTGATCCGTCTGCAATGCTACGAAGGGCTCGATGCGTCCTCGGCCGTATATGAATGGAACTTTGCCGCCCAGATGGTAGCCATTCGTGCCACCGAAGCCGCCGGACAGTCGGCTGACAGCTCGCGCAAGGCATTGACGGCAGAGCTATTTAGCGAAGAGTTCCTGATCGAACGCCCGCTTCTCGAAGCTATGCGTCCTGATGCACGGGGGGCACCCATTCTGCTTATTGATGAACTTGATCGGACCGATGCCCCATTCGAAGCCTTCCTTCTTGAAGCGCTCAGTGACTTTCAGGTGACGATTCCCGAGCTGGGGACCATCAAGGCACCAGAGCCACCTATTGTGGTCCTGACGTCCAACCGTACCAGAGAAGTGCATGACGCGCTCAAGCGACGTTGCCTTTATCATTGGGTGGATTATCCTGATTTTAACCGCGAAATCGAAATCCTCGCCGCCCGTGCACCGGAAGCCTCAAAGGCCCTTAGCCGGGAGGTCGTCGCTTTCGTCCAACACTTGCGTACCGAAGATTTATTCAAAAAACCTGGCGTGGCAGAAACCATCGACTGGGCTAAATGTCTACTTGCCCTCGATGTGATAAACCTTAGCCCCGAAGTTATCTCGGACACACTCGGTGCGATCCTGAAATACCAAGATGATATCGCCAAGTTGCAAGGCTCTGAAGCAAAACGCATTCTCGATCAAGCGAAAGCCAGCTTGGATCCAGCACGATGAACGACACCCCGTTTCCAAATGGTTCATCATCCTCGGGGGTATGGGGGCAGACAGCCCCCATGGCTTGATTTTATCATGGAGCATCTTCCACTTAATCTGCCTGATAATCCCAAGCTTGCCGGCAATATCACGCATTTTGCCCGTGCATTACGGCGTGCCGGACTGCCCATCGGGCCGGGTCGGGTAATTGATGCGATCCGAGCGGTAGAGGCCGCAGGATTTGCTAACAAGATTGATTTTTACTGGACTTTGCATGCATGTTTTGTGAACCGCCCCGAACACCGCACGATTTTTGCGCAGCTCTTCAGGCTTTATTGGCGTGATCCACGTTATCTGGAACATATGATGGCGGCGTTGCTTCCCGCTATCCGCGGCGTCCAAGAGGACCGGCCTGCCCAAGCAGCGGAGAAACGCGCGGCCGAGGCCTTGCTTGACAGTGCTCAAGCCCCCGAGCATGACGACCCGCAAGACCAAGACGACAAAGATACCCAGATCGAAGTCGATGCCAGTCTTACCATGTCGCGCGAAGAACGTCTGCGGACGCTGGATTTCGAGTTGATGAGCCTTGCCGAAATGGCAGAGGCCAAGCGTATGTTGGCGCGTCTCACGTTGCCGGTAAAGCCGATGCGGTCCCGGCGTAGCATGGTGTCTTCTACCGGAGGTATTGACGTGCCGCGTACCATGCGCGCGGCATTGCGCCGTGGTGGGGAAATGCACAGATTATCGCTGAAAAAACCGCGCCTGCGGTATCCCAACTTGGTGGTACTCTGCGATATTTCCGGCTCGATGAGCCAGTATTCACGGGTCGTCCTGCATTTCCTTCACGCCGTGAGCAATGCAAAAGGCGCGGGCTGGGCCAATGTGCACGCGTTTACCTTCGGCACGCGGCTTACCAATATCACCCGTCATCTTGCCGCCCGCGACGTTGACGCGGCTCTCAAGGCGGCGGGTGCCGAAGCGCAGGATTGGGAGGGCGGCACGCGTATTGGTGCCAGCATAGAAGCTTTCAACCGTGACTGGTCGCGACGGGTGATGGGGCAGGGTGCGGTGGTACTGCTCATCACCGATGGCTTGGACCGCGACGCACCCGAAGAGCTGGCGCGGCAGATGCAGCGCCTACACCTGACCGCACGCCGCTTGATCTGGTTGAACCCCTTGCTGCGGTGGGATGGGTTCGCCCCCAAAGCCGCTGGAATCCGCGCCATGCTGCCACATGTTGACAGTTTTCGGGCGGGACATTCGATTGCTTCGCTTGAAGAACTCTCCGGTGTGATCTCCCGCCCGGATGATCTGGGCGAGAAAACGCGGCTTATGGCAATGATGGACGACTAGCCCTCAAGCAAAAGTTTTTTCGAAAGCGCCGCGATAAGTAGCGGACATTTCGGCTAATGGTGCTTTGACGCCACCAAAGTTGACTTGATCCCCGCCAAACTTTCCGACGGCTTCCAGATGCAGCCCCGCATTTTGTGCAAGGACCATCAGCGCTTCGGCCTGATCGAAGTTGCATGCGATCAGATAGCGCGCCTGATCCTCTCCGAACAATACCTGCGTGTCACCGGAATCGAGGATTACGCCGACTCCGGCTTCTTCAGCCAGTTCAAAGGCGGCCAGCGCAAGGCCGCCGTCCGACAAGTCGGTGCAGGCTTTGATCAGCTCGCGGTTTTCGCGGATAAACGTTCCGTGGGCTTTTTCCAAGGCAAGATCGACATGAGGCGCGTCGCCGTCACGACGACCGAATACCTCGAGCAGAAGGGCGGATTGCCCGAGATGGCCTTTGGCTGCACCTAGAACCAACGCTACGTGGCCCTCACGCACTTCTTTGCCGATTATTTGGTCGGTATGTGTCAGCAGACCTACGGCCCCGATGGTGGGGGTGGGAAGGATACCGGCACCGTCGGTTTCATTGTAAAGCGACACGTTGCCGGAAACGATGGGCATATCCAATGCCGACACCGCTTCGCCTATGCCTTTCAACGCCCCGACGAATTGGCCCATGATCTCGGGTTTTTCGGGGTTGCCGAAGTTCAGGTTGTCGGTCGTTGCCAAGGGCAGGGCACCTACAGCGCAAAGGTTGCGGTAAGCTTCGGCCACGGCTTGCTTGCCGCCCTCATAGGGATTGGCCTTTACATAGCGCGGCGTCACGTCGGAAGTGAAGGCGATTGCCTTGTCGGTACCATGAATCCGCACGATACCCGACCCCAGACCAGGGGTCCGAGCGCTATCACCCATAACCATGGTGTCGTACTGCTCGTATACCCATGCTTTCGATGCGTAATTGGGGCTTGAGACCAGCGCATGAAGCCCATCGATTGGGTCAATTCCAGGAACATCCGACAACGGCGTGACAGCGGGGGTTTCAATCCAAGGCCGATCATATTCCGGGGCGTTGCCAGATAAGGCCTTGAGTGGCAGGTCGGCTTTGAGTTCGCCGTTATGCATGATCACGAACCGGTCTTCGGCAATA
>DRFG01000013.1 GCA_011050655.1 Roseobacter sp. | reverse complement strand
GTTCATGGCATTAAACCTGCTCGCCCCCCCGGTCTTGTCGGAAGTGAACACTGGAAGCCGCACCACCAAAGACATCACTATCGGCATTCTTGTATCAGAAGGTGTGACCCGGGCGCTCGATAGCTGGGTGCCCATGGCAGCGACCCTAAATGCAGCAGCGCAAGCTAAGAATTTGGGCTATAAGTTCGAAATCGCGCCATTCACGGATGGCGCGATGATGGACAAGATCCACCAGGGCGAACTTGACCTGTTCTTGGTTGATCCGGCTGCTTTTGTCGTAGCCGAGGTGGAAGACAACGCGCGCCCATTGTTATCTGTGGCGCAAGTGTGGGACGGGCAAACCTATGACCAGACCGGGGTGGTGGTTTTCACCAAGAGCGACAGTGAGATCCGCTCAATCCCCGATGTGGCCGGGCGCAGTATCATGGGGGTCGCCGCGAATGAGATGACCGGTTGGAAGCTTGCGCTTCAGGAATTCAGGAAATACCGTCTGAACATTGCCGACATCTCAACTCGAGCCCTGTTTTCGGGAGGCAATCAGCGCGAAGTGGTTTACGCGGTGCAATCGGGTTTGGTTGACGTGGGCGTGATCCGGGCAGGCGTTCTGGAAAATCTGGCCAGATCGGGCGTTATCAACCTCGATGACTTTCGACCACTCTCTCCGATTTCGCATGAAGGATACCCTTTTTGGGTCAGTACGCACCTTTATCCAGATTGGATAATGGCGATGATGCCCGGAGTGCCGCAAGATGTTTTGGCTTTGGTCATAGATACTTTGCTGGGTCAGAATGGCAAAAGTTCCACGTCCGTGGCATCAGGCGGTACTGTTTGGTTGCCTCCGCAAAACTACCAGTCGGTGCACGAGCTCTTGATATCTCTGCGTGCCCGCCCTTACGAGAACTATTTGCAACGCTCTGCCATCCGTATAGCAGCCACCTATAAATGGTTAGTGTTAGGCGTTCTTTTACTCATTGTATTGTCACTGTTATTCTTGATATTTCAGCTCCGTCAAAGTGCCCGGCAGGCCAATGCCCGCAAGGACGTTCTGAAGTCAGAGGTGAAATCAAAAGAGTTTTACCGAACCGCCGTAGAGGCCCATACGGTATTTTGCATGTTGTCTCATGAGGGTGTAATATCACATGCCAACACCCAGTTTCAGGACGCGATTGGGCGCCCACGGACCAATTTGATCAACAAACCGTTGGTCAACCTGCTGGACGAGCGTAATCAGGTCACGTTTAGCACTGAAATTTTCCCTGCAATGGAGACAGGCACCCCTTGGCGCGGAACGTTGTTGCTGCAAAAGGAAAATGGCAAATCGCTTTGGCTACAATGTAGCTTTGTACCAGTGATGGAAAATTCCAAGGAATTGAGTGAAATAGCCATCGTTGCATCAGACATGACAGCCACCCGCGAGGGAGTATCTGAAGCCAGGTTCAACAATACGCTAGAATTGCTTCAAGACCATGTGGTCGTTTTCAGTCCGGAGACCTACACCCTGATGTATGTAAACTCTTCCGTAACGCGACATTTGTTGGACGAACGGTTGGGCGCATCTTGGAAAAACAAGAGCCTATCAGAACTGATCAAACCGCACGATTTCGAAAGCCTCAAGGTAAGATGCGAAGCCTTGATCGAAGGGCCGGAACGCCGCGTAACCTGGGAGGTGGAAACCAAGGCTGGCACGACGTATGAAATTAGTTTGGAATATGCCTACCCGTCGCAGGACGAGCCACGCTTTATCGCGATCTACCGTGATGCGTCACAACGCAAGGTCGCCGAGAAGGCAAAAAGTGAGTTCGTTTCCACGGTTAGCCATGAACTTCGCACCCCACTTACATCAATCAAGGGGGCATTAGGGTTGGTCTTATCGGGCGCTACTGGGCAGATTCCCGACAAGATGAAGGGATTAGTCAGCATGGCTGCTGCAAGCTGTGACCGGCTGATCTTACTCATCAACAGCATTTTGGACCTCGAAAAAATTGAGGCTGGAACATTAGACTACCGCATGACCGCACATGACCTTTCCAATACTCTAGAGTCCGTGCTGTTGATGAGCAGACAACACGCAGGGGATTCCAGCATATCTATTCGCAGAGTCATGCCCGATGAACCGGGGCCTTTCTTAACGTACGGTGACCCTAAACGATTGCAGCAGGCGCTAGAAAATCTAATGTCGAACGCTACAAAGTTTTCAGATGCCGGAGCTGAGGTGCTCGTATCATTGAAGCGCTTGGATAACCGGCTGAGAATTACGATACGCGATTTTGGTGCCGGCATACCCACAGCCGCACAAGGGTCAATATTCGATAAATTCACTCAAGCCGATAGCTCGGACAGTCGCAGTAAGGGAGGCACAGGCTTGGGCCTGACCATCGCAAGAGCCATTATCGAACATCACAAGGGCCGCATTTCATTCTTTAGCCGAGAAGGCATAGGTACCGAGATTGTTGTGGATCTGCCTTCACTCACGAGCGAAGCGGCCCCAGCACTTCCTGAAGAACCCGTGTCCAAAGAGGAGGTAGGCGCGTTTTCTGCTGATCTGTCGTCACATGTCGGCGTGTCACCGGGAATGGTGCCTAAATCTGCTGCGCAATGCCTACTAGAACAGGTAACTGCGTCCGGGTTCGATCCGTCCTATGACTTTGGCAAGATCAGTATTGCGCGAATAGCAAGCGGTGCAGACACTACCAAAATGCCGTTGATTGAAAAATGGGTAACGCCGGTAGAGAAAACTATATTGGCAGAGCTGTTACAAGACGAGCAGATTGTTGACGCAAAGTTGTGCTTGGTTGAGGTAACGTCGGATGCTGATCACAGTGTTTTTGAAAGCACAACCACGGCCACCAAACAATTGCGCAGCTGGCTTACACAGTGCGCGGAAAATCTCGGCGGCCCTCAACAACCGAAAATCTACGCCGTGACAGGGAATCCAGAAATTTCGGAATGGTTCATCGGGCAAAACATACTCACCTTCAACTCGGTGGTTGAGCTGTCTGATTTCGCCACGACTGCGCCGGCGGATCTTGTGCTGACCGTCAGCGAAAAGGCCGGTGCCGCCTTGTTAGCTGCGTCTGCAACGCGACGGGGGCAGATGCCGCAAGGTTGGCCAACGTGCATGCTTGCTGTCAATAATGTCGGCCAGCGCACGGTACCAGGCGTCGTTTCAAAATTTTCGAGCAGCGCACGATAACTAGGGAATAGCACTTGCCCCTAGGGGCATGGGAGATCCAACGAGCGTTAAAAAAGAGCGCCTTTCTGAAAAGACATGGCGCGCGATACGTCATCCAACTCGGCGTATTCCGCACGCTGTGCTTCCAAATCAACGTTGGCTTGAGCTCGGGCTAATACGGTGCGGGTCGTCTTGGATTCGCGAAACGTATCAAATAGTTTTTCTTCCAACACCTCTATCTGCGCTGAAAGCTTATCGCTTTCGACAAGCAACCCCTGGCTTTGCCTATCGACCGATGATAAGTAAGCGTGAAGGTAAACGCGCATATCAGATGTGCTTTCTGCCGATTCACGTGCGGCACTATCCGACAGTGCTTGCCGTTGCCGCGCAAAGTCGTCCTGTTGTGCTCTTAACGCCGAAAGCTCCACTCCGATCATATCCAACTCGTGCTGTTTGATGTCGTTAATCAGAGCCAAAGCAGAAAGATTACCCCGCCCTGCCATGCCTTAAGCGGCCTCTGGCATCTGCTTGCGCGCATCTTCCATATCATAGAATGACGGTTGCAAACTTGAAGGTATATTGCCGCGGCCGATTTCAGTGCAAATGGCAGGCGAATGATTGTGCAAGATGGCAATAAAAATATCGCGAATTACAGCATAATATATACCGTCTTGGTCTTCGATCGCTTGCAGGCGGTTCGCGACGGGTGAAACAAATAAATAAGCTAGGAAAACCCCTAAGAACGTCCCTACCAATGCGCCACCGATCATCGCGCCGAGAACAGCCGGAGGTTTGTCGATAGAGGACATGGTCTTAATCACACCGAGAACGGCAGCAACGATCCCAATCGCAGGCAAAGCATCAGCAACAGTGGTAAGCCCATGTGGCGCAACAAGCGCCTCATGGTGGTGTTTCTTGAGTTTACGATTGATCACATCTTCTGCTTGATAGGGATCATCAAATTGCATCGCGAGCATACGGAAGCTGTCGGTGATCAAATCGATGGCAAAGTGATCTTTTTGCAGCTTGGGATATTGCCCAAATATCGAACTTTCCTGCGGATTCTCGATGTGTTCATCCAGAGACAACATCCCGTTTTGCTGATATTTCTTGGCCAGAGTGTACATCAGATTAAGCAAATCGACATAATCGTTCGATTTCCACTTTGGCCCCTTGAAAGCTTTGATCAAGGCAAGGCCAGCGCCTTTGATATTGGCAAAAGAGTTTGCGGCAATAAACGAACCAAGCGCGGCACCGCCGATCATCATGCCCTCAAAGGGCAGGGCATGGGTAATAATTCCCATGTCGCCCCCGGATAGCATGTATCCGCCAAAGACCATGCCCATCACAACAACAAAGCCAAGAATGATTGTCATTTCAGTTCCACTTGCAAGTTTTGAAGTACTTTAATCTTTTTCCCCTAAAGCTCAAGAACAGTTGTCTTTGAACCAAGTTTAAAATTTACATTCTGAAGTCTAATTGCTATCTTTGCTTGAGTTAGTTAAGATTAGTTCTGTGCCAAGGCTGGAGTAAGCTGCAATGCCGGATGTTGAAAGCACCCTGATTATTCTCATTGATGCGGATGATGTGAAGTTCGCATTTTCGGGATGGCCCGATCATATCTGCCTCGCCGCGTGTCTTTCCAGTGATGGGACATGCAGCATGATTGTTTTTCGGCGCGATGAACGTGACCAGATCCCGGCGCGGCTGCTTAAAGTGTTAAAACTACAGCCAAGCCAGGTATGCTTCGTCCCCCAAATCCCGGGGTACCGCACGAAACAATTCCTATATTCCGACGAACGTCGGTTGATGGCGTTGATTGCGTCTGATCCTGTCATTTTAGAAGAAGCCACTGACTATGCTGTGAATTATAACTACGCATTGGAAGAAGGGCTTGATCCTGCTGTAATGTTAGGCCTGCAATCGGAAAGTAACATTGCGCCGGTGGCGACCCCCCAGTATGACCCCGTTGCACGTATTACAGAAATGGATGTTAATCCATTGCTGCCCGATTTTTTACGACGTTCTGTTGAACGCTCTCGCCGACCTATGTTCTCAAGCCGACGAAGAGCGAGCCACAGCGTTTTGGCACAAGCTTAACAATTAGCGTAACGCATTCCGAAGATTCTGGAAAACTTGGCCATCCAAGGGGGCCTCGCGGGGCGTTGTGTAATCAGCTGCCAACGTGGTGCTCGGAACCTCCATTAAAGCTGCGGATTTTTGCATATTTGTGGCGGTAGAATGACTTTGAGAATTAATGGCTGAGGCTGCTTCCTTATGGGGCGGCATGTCATTGGTTTTCTGATACTGCACATAGATCGAAATGCGGCGGTTGGACGGGTCAACTGGGTTTTCAGGGATCAGAGGGTCAGTATCGGCGAGACCCGATACACGAATAACCCTGTTGCGCGCCACGCCAGACGCTTCAAATACCCGCCGCGTCGCATTCGCGCGATCAGCTGAAAGGTCCCAATTGTCATATTTACCACCTTCTGTAAAACGCACCGCGTCGGTATGCCCTGAAATGGTTAGCTTGTTAGGCAGGCTGGAAAGCGATTTTCCTAGGTTCTGTAACAGAAGTTCAGTTGCACCCTGCATTTCTGCACGCCCACTATGAAACATCGCGCGCCCTTTTTGGTCGATGATTTGAATCAGCAAGCCTTCAGGGCTCTGCTCGAAGATGATGTTCTGTTTCAACGGGTCCAAATCTGGGTTTTTCTCCATCGCTTGCAAAATTTCCTGCTGTAACTGCTTGAACTTGCTGTCATCCAGCGCGTGCTCGTTCTGTTGCGCCTCCGAGCTTTTCTCCCCGCTTTTTACAGCATTCGTGCTTTCAGATGGCTCGACATAGTGTTCGAGCGGCGCCGCGGCGGCGGGATTTTCAAATTTCCCAACTTGAGACCCTAAAACCTTTTCTTTCGGATCAGTCGAAGCTGTAGTGTCATTTACCTCCCAATTTGCTGGCGTAGGGTCATCCATCATGCCCAGTTCACTGCCTCGGGCCACGACACTGCCATTCGAAGCCGTCAAAGTACCGGGCGGCCCAAGCGTCGCGCCATCAAGAACTCCGGTTCCTCCTGGTAGCGTTGCATTGGTAAAATACTCGGCAATACCACGCAATTTCTGCTCATCTGCGCTGGCCAGAATCCACATTAGCAAAAAGAATGCCATCATTGCAGTCATGAAATCTGCATAGGCAACCTTCCAACCACCACCGTGATGACCACCGCCTTCGATAATCTCGATTTTTTTAAATATTCTGGGTTGCGTTGTCGCTGCCATCTTAGCCTGCCTCATCTCTCCCGACCCCTAGGATCGTTTCAATAAACGCACGACCGCACGTTTTGATTCACAGAGAGGTATCGAGGGTAATTAGGCGCTCAGAACGACAAAAGAGTGTCAAGACAGTGGCATGTCTACTTTCCGTTTTTTATTGGGCCGCCCCATGTTCCAATGATTCTTCACGGGCATAACGCCCCAATCCCGCTTTTTTCGCATATTCTGCCTTGCGGATCGAATAGTTGGGCGCGACTAACGGGTGATCAGCGTCCAAAGCAAATTTTTCGCGATAATCATTTTCGCTAAGGCCGTGCTCTGCGCGCAAATGGCGCTTTAACATTGTAAACGAGCGGCCACAGCAAAGACAAGTTACCGCATCTTGCGTAACAGATTCACTGACCGGGACTGCGGGCACCCCCATCGTGCGTAGTTCACCGGTGGCCAGAGACGAGGATTGAGCATCCACTGCATGGTAGTCGATCCCAGCCAATGCCTTTGGCAAAGCGCGTGCTAACGCGATAATGTCGTCAACCGAAGCAGCTTCTCGGCCAGCGAAAGATTCAAGCACCCGAATGGTAGCTTCTGAAATAGGACGGTCATTAAACTCAGTCACTGCGTTTGCCTTCTTTTGTCGGGGCCGTCGTAGGAGGCGCGATCGGAATTCTGTAACCTTGGCTTTAGGAAGGTTAGATAGCACTTGCTGGTCATTTATCAAGAATACTACTCTTAAGAGGCGATTCTCGCAAAGAATTCCAGCTCAGAAGTTTGATCACGTTATCTACTGAAAAGAATTGACCTCAGTTCAACTGAGTGTCGTCGGCTTTCTTCTTTTCAAACCCATAGTTTTGCAAGCGTTCTGCTTTATCTCTCTCGGATGTTCCCCTGTGCGCATTACTATTGCTCGACAGTATACCTGACCTCACCACCACATGGTTTGCGATACGTAAAGCTCTGTATAAGAAGGGGTCTTGTTGGCTTGATCGGAGCAGTTCTTCCAAACGTTCAGCGGCCGCAAGGGCTGGTTTGTGCGGATTGGTTGGGTCGAAGATGCCAGTCATTGCTCGCGCCTGTCATGAGAGATCGGACGAGGCGCATTCTGCAGCCTCTGACAATACATTTAGCGGGCAAAGTTAAAGAATAGTGAAAACTTGTCTTTTTAATAGATCCAAGGTTAACCTATCTAATCCTTCCTGATTATTTAGGAAAAGGGTGGAGCAAATCTGTTAAAACCTTTACCTCCGCCTGCATAGCTGTGCTTCTTACCCTTTGAACCTGATATGGGATCTGTGTAGTGTAGGGCTTCAAAATGGAGGCTCGGTTAACCAGTGTCGAATGAAAAAGGAAACACTACGTCTTTTTTGGTCTACGCTGACCCGGCTATCAAAAATTCGCTTAGCTATCTTTTTTCGGTGATATTGAAGTTCGAATTCGACGGGTGCATGAGTGCGGACGATGTCGCCCGACGGATGAATCGAGAGCCCGCCCCGCATCTGGCTCTTGTAGATATGACCCAAAATGTCTTGCAAGCACTTGAATTAATAAGACAACTACGTGCCTGCTCAACCAAATTAGTGATAATCGGCATGCAGCAGGCTGACGGCAAGTTTGGCTGCGATGCATTCATTGCAGGTGCCACGGATGTCGTTGTTTGGCCATGCAATCTGCGCGAGCTTGCGGCGCGGCTGATGCTCCGCCTATCAAAAACACCGAGTACCGAGCTCTTACCGGAGTGCACAACTGATTGGGATGCAGAAGCTTACATCACATCTCGCGCGTGTCTCACAGTTTCCGAGGCGCAAGTTATGCGCGTCTTATATGCACAGGACGGAAAAATTGTGTCTCGTGACGAGATGAGCCTGGCAGTAGATGCGCGTCCTTGGCGTTACGGTGACCGGAAGTTTGACGTTCACGTTGCCAAGCTACGTAAAAAGCTTTCGAAAAGTTTTGGAGATGGAATTTCGGTGTCGACCGTGCGATCTAGCGGCTACCGATTGTGCACCGGCGGCGCGAACATTTTTGAGCTAAGCTGAGCCATGGCGAAGCGAGCGTTCTCTCGCCACTGATTCCCAAATTTGACGTCGCGAGCATCCCCAGCCGGGCTCATATTTTTTCACAAAGCAACAATAGAAATGTAAATCTACGCAAGCATATTTACCATTCTACATTTTGCCCTACATACCAAAGATAGTGGTCTTATAATAACTCGACACTATATTTGGTTGCTGAAAAACAAGGAAAATCGTGGATTTACAGGGCGCGACCCCTAAATATCTTAGGGCTGCAGTAACGGCTTATGCTCAAGTCTTCATCAAGAATTCGGCTCAAAATATTAACAAATCGTTCATTCAAATCGCTGTGATAGGCGGGTACCTTAAGGTTGTACCAACACGAATGAGGAAATTATATTATGCGTTCTGAACTAATGGAACACATCTGGAGCAACCGTTTAGAGCTCACGGAAGCTCATAGCGTTTCGCACCTAGGGCGCATATTGAACTCGCTCTTGGCCGCGCCCTTAACAAGGTTCGTCCTTCATGGGCGAGATGACCACTTCGCCCCTTTCGCCATGTACGCGGGTGAGGAAATCATTCCCGGCGCAACCGTGGCGGACGTCATGGAACAAGAGTTCGGTCTTGATTTAAGCGAAGACGCAATCATCCTTGTTGAGACACGATCGCCAGCAGGCTCCGATCAGATTTCCCCTGAGCAGTTGGGGCAATCTATCGGAAATATAATTGTGTCGCTGGCCTCTTTCGAACAGAAAAGCGCATTGATGGGGGCTGCTTTTACAGACGATGACTGGGCAGTGCGCAGCTTGGGCTATACTGGTAATCGGTTCGGGAAGCCGTCACTTCACATCCATTAATTTCACGGAACGGGCACCCCTGATGCAAAAGTAAACCGTACGACCTTCAGCGGAAGCTGGCAGTTACAAACATGTGTGACATGGTTGCCATACTTTTGATTTCTTTGGCAAAAATTGGTCAAGCTTTACTCAAACTAGGGATTCTTTAAATTTCCCTTAACTGGTACACTTTACAGTTGATGTGAGGCAGAAAAAGGCAAAAAAAGATGAGTATAACCGCATATAAGCGGACCATATCGCATACAGAAGACCCCCGGCAAATTGAAAGAAGAATTCTGGCAAGTGTTACATCACGGCTGGAAAGTGCTTGCGAAGCATTTGATTCTAATCAAGATAAGCCTGAGCGTTTAAAAATACTTGCAGAGGGCTTGCGAGATATACTTTGGGAAAATCAGAAAATCTGGCTGACTTTCAAGGCGGATCTGGTTGATGCGGAAAACGGATTAACTGCCGAACTGCGCGCAGCGCTCATTTCGCTTTCACTATGGGTGGAAAATCACACCAAAGGTGTGCTTGCCGGCTCAAGAAACGTGAAGCCGCTCATCGACATTAACCGAAACATTATCGACGGGCTTAGCGGTCGTTCCATCAAGGTCGCTGCGGAGTAACATATATGGCATTGCGACTGACATTAAAACCCAATGAACGCGTCTTGATTAACGGGTGTGTCGTGCGCAACGCCGACAGGCGTCAGGTCCTTGTTATCGAAAGCCACGCAGACATCATCCGCGAGGCAGATCTGCTTGGCCAAGATGAACAGCGCACACCGGTAAAAGAGGTGTACTTCTTTATTCAGACCGCCCTTCTTGATCCTGCTACGCGCGAAAAGCTGGTCCCTATTATTCAGAAAAGACTGGGCGAATTGGTCCCTGTATTTCATGACGAAATGGCAGACCATATCTTTGAGGCGGCCGCGCATGTTTCAACGAGGGATTTATATAAAGCTATGCGCACTTTGCGTCCACTGATGTCATATGAAGAAAAACTTTTTGAAATGATCCAGCAAAAGAGCGTCGCTACCGCGGCAGAATAGGACGGTCAATGCTCAGTATTTCAGGCTTGGGAAGCTCTACCGCATTAAGGATAATTGATGCCACCCGCGAAAAGCAAATGAATCTCATGAGCAAAGACCCGGCGAATAAGCGGGCGGAACAAACTTTTCGCGAAAGAATCGGGACTATCACCTCGCCTAAAGAGCTTGTCGCGGATTACGAAGTCTATAGTTTCGTCATGCGCGCCTTTGATCTGGAGGAACAGATATTCGGAAAAGGTCTGATCCGCAAAATGCTTGAATCGGATCCTGTTGCACCTGACTCCTTGATGAACCGCCTTTCTGACAGTCGATTTCGCGAATTACATCTCGCGCTTGGATTTACAACAGAAGCTGGCCCCCAGGTTCCCAATCTGAGCGCCTCCAAGTTTCAGGATGCTGTAGTCGCAAAATTTTATAATCGGCAATACATAGACGAAAATGACAGTCAAAATGAAACAGTAGGCACCATCCTACAGTTTCGTGATAAATTCAGCGGTATAAATAACTGGTTCCAAGTCCTGAGCGACGAGAAACTGACCAATTTTTTTCAGGTCGCTCTAGGTCTTCCTAAACAAATGTCATCGTTGGATATCGACAAACAAAAGAAGTTGCTTACTGAAAAGTTCGACCTGAAAAAATTGGCCGATCCGGACGAGCGGCAACGCTTAATTACGAAATTCGCCGCCATTTCAGATGTACTGAATCCTCAGACATTCCAATCAAACAATACGGCTCTTAGTTTGCTGCAATCTTTTAATATGGGCGGGCAATTCGTGCCCTTTACTATTGATATTACAGCAGTGACTTTTTCTGCTTCGCGGCTATATCGCTGATCAAAGCGGATCGTCAGCCATCAAGTCGTCTTCGTTATCAGGCAAGGCGATAATCCCGTCCGACATCAGCTTTAACGCCGCTTGTACCAGTTCAGTCTGAGCCTCTTTTACGTCTTTCGACTTAACCGGCCCCATTGACGACATTTCGTCTTGCAACATGTCCCGTGATCGCGAGGGTAAAGATGCGAGAAAGTATTCACGTAATTCTTTCTTGGCACCGCGCAGGGCGAGCGGCAGAGTATTACCGCTAACTTCACGCATCACCTTGCCCAGCATCATCGCATCAAATTTCATCAGGTCGTCGAAAACGAACATCTTTTGTTTTATAGCCAAGAGCTTATCGGGTTGGCGCTGCTCTAGTGTCGTGGATAAGCTTGCAAGCAAATCCTCATCAAGCTTGTTGAATATCGATATCAACTGTCCTTCGATGCGTGCTCCAGCGCTGTTTCCCGCCTTTGCCAATACATCTTCGCGCAGCGTATTTTCGATATTCTGAATCGTATCAACGGGTAACTTTTCCATACCCATGATCCGTTCAATCAACTCGGCAGCCCGGTCTACACCCAGCAAAGGCAACACTTTGGCTGCAACATCAGGCCGCAGACGCGTAAGAATAACAGCAATGGTCTGGTTATGCTCTTTGCGCAAAAAGGCGAGCAATTCGTTTTCGTCCAGGTCAGACAAATCTTTCCAGACGTTATCAATCTTCTTGCCATCGATTTCTTGTAATATCTCGGCGACACGATCCTCAGGCAAAAACTCTTTCAGCAACCCCCGCGCGGCCTCAATAGACCCGACGACGCTGCCAGTGTGGTTCACCTTTTGATCAAACTCGGCAATGATTTCTTCGACGATACCAGCATCGACTTCGCCCATGTTGGAAATTGCGGCGGTAATCTGGCGGATTTCGCCCACATCGAGCTGCTGCATAATGGCACCGCCACGCTCTTCGCCCAGGCACAAAAACAAAATAGCGGACTTTTGTGCACCCGACATATGCCGATGTTTGCGAAGAGGAACAAACTGGTTCATTTCTACGCCGAATCCCGTCGTTGACTGTTTCTGGTGTACCAAAGAATATCGCAAACTATACTTGGTTTATACGGTTAATTACCTGTCTTGTACATTTAACCCGAAGCGTAGGATTGGATCAGTGACCCAGCAAGCATATACCAGCCGTCAATCAGTACAAAGAAGATGACTTTGAATGGTAGTGACACCAGCACAGGTGGCAACATCATCATACCCGCGCTCATTAAAATTGAGGCGACAATTAAATCAATCGCAACAAATGGCAAGTATATCAAAAAGCCGATCGTGAAGGCACGGCGAAGCTCAGAAATCATGAAAGATGGCACAAGCACCCGCCAGCTTGGCAAGGTCGTTGGACCATCCGCAGGTGCCACCGTTTCGTTCGCGATATCACTGAATAGCTGCAGATCTTTGTCACGCGTGTTAACCAGCATGAAATTATAAAAGGGCTCGGAGATATTGCGGATGGCTTGTTCTTCGATGATGGCGTTATCCATTAACGGGATCAAACCACTCTCCCATGCGTCTTCAAACACCGGTTGCATAACAAAAAAGGTCATGAACAGTGCCATCGCATTCAAGACGATATTTGGCGGAGTCTGGTTCAGCCCAAGCGCCAGTCGCAACATCGAAAAGACGATGACAAACCGGGTGAAACTAGTGACCATGACCAGCAATCCCGGCGCGATACTCAGCGCAGTGACGATCGCGAATAGCTGAATCAGTCGGCCAGATAAACTGGCCCCTTGATCGCTGCCTGGTGTGACGCTGCCAAATGTTGATGACAAGTCGCGTATCATACTGCCAAAATCTGCTTCCTGAGCGGCGGCTGACTGCGCCAAAACCAGATATGCAGCACTTGACAACGCGATGACAAAAACCAGCTTATGGCTGAAATGTATCGCTGGTTTAAGCATCATCAGATTTCGGAAACAAAATCTTTGACGATCTCGCGCAGCGCTACACCCAATATATCCCCTTGAACCCGGACAAGGTCCCCGCGGGCGACCATTCGGTCATTGATCATGATATCCACAGGCTCACCCACCCGACGATCCAGTTCGATTACGGACCCCTTGGTGAGGTTCAGCAATTCTGATATCGGCATACGACTACGGCCAAGCACAACGCGTACTTCTAACTTCACGCCGAATATCGCATCCAAACTCTTGCCATCCAGACCCACTGCTGACTTGATGTCGGCCTTACCATCTTGAGAAACTTGCGCTTCAGGATGATCGGATTGAATTTTTTCCTGCTCATTATGTAGCATTATTCGGTTTCCCTCGTGATTATCTTAAACTGCTGAGATGCTTCGGCCAAGGCGGCGTGAACTGCGTTAGTTGCAGCTTCGATATCGTATTCAAGCTTTCCGCCCTTCCACTGAACCTTTGCACTGCCACGGGAAAGTTTTGGGTCAGCGACTACTTTCACTGTTACGGCATCATTGGTCGGCGGCATCCATGCTACAGGCTCTTCATTAAGGGCTGTGGCAACATCTGGGCTTACGTGAACAGATAAAACGGGATCAGTACGCACCAAAGCTACGCTCTGGCGAATACGCTCAATCGCAAGATCCGATCCGTAGGTTAGAAGAAATTCAGGGACAATTCGGTCCGCAATGCCCAAAAACAGCTCCACGATATCGTTCTCAATATCCCGCCAGTGCATCTCATCCATGGCAATGAGTTCGTCAAGTTTTGCGCATATTTGTTCACGCTCGTGTGTCAGCCGAACATCTTCTTCCGCTTCGAATTCCGCTTTTGCGTCTTGCTTGCCTACAGAGCGGCCGGCATCAAACCCACTTTTGCGTGCTTCTGCTAACCGAAGATTCATCTCTGCGTCATCCGCTGCGGCTCCATGCACGGCACGCCTGGCATCTACGTCAAAATTTCGATCAAACAAATTGATCATGCTTCTGCCTCCGCTGGAAGCCACGAGCGAATAACACGCAAAACCTCTTGAGGTTTCTCATCGGCTAGGCGCTGTATGGTCTCAATCTTTTTCCGGTGCAGATTGCCACGAATGCCTTCTTTTCTAACAAATTCAGCCGCTTCCAAATCTTCAACGCCATCCGCACCAGCAGATGCAACCGCTTCGGCGTTTCCAGCATCAGTGCTCGTGCTGGGTTCGGCCGCTGGCAGCTTCGGAAGCTTGCCCTCTGCCACAGGTGCGGCAAGAGCACCGGCGTCAGCAGCATTGGGGGCGGAAAGGGCAGGATCTACAAAATCATTCAACTGATTAGCTTCGGTAAATTTGCGCAGTAGCGGTCGCACACCGAAGATCATTATCAAGCCAACAACAAGCAGCGCTAGGATACCGCGAATGATAGGGACAACGTTATCAGTCAGTTCATCGGTTAGGGTTTTGTTGATAGGGTCGCCCAGGTCCATCGAGTAATCCATGAAGCGCATGCTATCGACTGAAATACTGTCGCCCCGTCCGTCATCAAAGCCGACGGCCGATTTCACCAATTCAGATAGGCGCGCCAGTTCCTCGGGATTGCGTTCGGCATAAACCACTTCGGACCCGTCAACGTTGTAAATGCCGTTTACCAATACGGCGACCGACATGCGCCGCACATCGCCGGCTTCGCGCACGATCTCGCGCCGGGTGTTCCCGATCTCGTACTTGATGATTTCATCTGCCTCGGACCGCTTGGTGGAGGAGCCCGCTGCCCCGCCGCCCCCGGCTAGGGCAGCCGGAATATTGTTCTCTACGCCGACATTGCCATTGTCCTTAGACCCAATCTGATCTTCGGATTTAGTCTCGGTAGACCGCACAACCTGCTGATCGGGGTCAAAGCTTTGCTCGACAATGACCTCACGTTGAGTTGTTAATTCAACATTGACGTGCACGCGTGCATTACCCCCACCCACACGCGCGGTCAGGATGTTCTGAATTTCTTGAGAAAGGCGGTCTTCGATGCTGGACTTCGCAGATTGAACGCCAGCTTGGCCCGTTCCATCCGCCCCCTCAGAAAGGATAGTTTCCCCGCTTGCAGAAAGTACGGTGACATTTGAAATATCAAGGCTTGCTACCGCAGATGCGACCAAATTGCGAACGGCGACAGCCTGCTTGCGGTTTACTGCTCGGCCCGATTCTGGTCGCAAGATGATAGATGCACGCGGTGCCGGAGCCTCGCGGGAGAATGGCTCGCGATCCGGGAGGACAAGGTGCACCCGCGCAGATGCGATTCCGTCCAATGTCTGGATGGAACGCGCCAACTCCCCCTCCATCGCCCGCAATCGGTTAATCTTTTGCAAAAACGAATTCATCGCGAGACCGCTGCTTTCATCAAAAAGCTCCCAACCAGGATCCCCGTCGACAGGCATACCTGTTTCGGCAAGAATCATGCGAGCCCTCACCACGTCAGACCGCGGCACCGATACCCGAGAGCTATCTTCAGACAACAAAACGCTAAAACCTGCGTTAGTCAGCGTTGCCTCGATCGAGTTTGCGGATGTCACGGAGAGACTTGAATACAGCGGCGCATAGTCGGGGCGCGTCACGGCGCTGACACCCAATATCAAGGAAAGCATCACTGCGGCGGCTGTGCCCGCCAAGATCATCAACTTGGTTTTTCCCAAGGATTTTAGATTCTCGATTAATCCTTGCATGGAGCGCCTCAAATGACCAATTTCTTAAGATATATTGACCAACTCATGAACAAACGCAAGTATTAAACAAATTTTAACCTTGTATTTTTCATGGCGAAAGCAGAGGATGTAGACAGTATTTAGACAAGGTTTAGCCATGGCGACGAAACCCAAAAAGAAGCCCGCCGCGCCGAAGCGTGAGGGAGCCGCTGAAGACGCCGGGCGATCGCGTGGTTCACGCAAGATGCTGCTTGCCGCCGCCGTCATGTGCTTGATTTCACTGGGTGGCGGGTTCTTTTTGGCGCGGATGGCTTTCATGCAAGATGCCGAATCGTTCGAGCCCGAATACAAAGCCGACGCCAAGGATAGTGAATCATCGCCGAAGGAATCCGAAAAGCTCGGTAGCTCTCATGAAACCAAGAGTGAAAAGGTTGCCGCGAGCGAAGGTGCAGCCGACGAAGATGCCGAAGCTCTGGACAACTCCTTGTTTGATATGGGGGAGATGCTTACCAACATTCAAGGTTTCGATCGCACGGGGGCACCGACTACCGCTTTTCTCAAGGTTAATCTGATGGTGGCATATCGTCCTGAATCAGGGGCGAGCGCATTGATGGTCGAGCGTCAGGCCCTTATCCGAGATCTATTCAACGGGTACCTGCGCGGGCTTACAGAAAATGATTTGCGCGGAATGGCCGGGATTCTCTTTGTAAAAGCAGAATTGTTGAAACGGGCTCGGGCCGCGGTTGGCAGCGACGTACCTCAGGAAATCCTGATAAAAGACCTGATTGTGCAATAGGGAAGCGACATGAGCGAAGTAACATCAGACCGGCCCTCAGACGCCTCAACTGCCAATCTGATTGATGAAATCATTCGGATGTCGGACTTTACGTTCGACCGGCTGCCCATGCTGGATATTATCGCAGAGCGGTTGGTGGAAAACTTGATATCGGCTCTACCCGATTTGACGGGTGCATTGTGTGAAGCAAGTTTGACGTCACTGGATTATACGCCAATGGGTAAGATCATTGACGAATTGCCCGTGCCGACCTTTCTAGCCATCGGTACCGGAAAGCCCTTTGTGGGTGAGATCATGCTTGTCGTTGATCAAACCGTACTTATGACATGTGTTGAATTGATGTTGGGTGGCACGGCCAAAAATATAGACACCGACAATACCGATGACTTCACTGCGATCGAACTGGGTTTTGGTGAACGCGTGGCTTCCGCCATATTCGCGGAGCTTGAGCGATCCCTTTCCGTAGTCGGATCTGCCAATCTGGAGCTCGACCGGGTTGAGACGGATACGGACGGGGCCGCTATTGCAAAGAAAGCGAGCCTTTGTGCCCGTATCCGCCTGACGCTTACAATGGCCGGACACTCAGGCAACATGGATTTGGTCATCCCCTATGATGCGCTTGAACAGATTCTACCCGATTTGGGTAAAATCTACTTTGGCGACCGTATGGAATCTAAGAATTCTTGGCAGGAACTGATCGGTACGCAGATCGAACGCGCCACAATGGATCTAGAGGTAGTGATGGCGCGGCAAGCTTTTCCAATTCAGAAAATCATGTCTTGGAAGCCCGGCGACACTATCGATATCGGTATCGAAGAGGGTCGGGAAGCGTCGATAATCTGCGCAGATACGCCCATGTTCAAGGCGTCTTTGGGCAAGCGCAACAACGGGTATGTAGCAGTGCAAATCACCGAAAAACTGGAAATCCTGGAGGAGCACGAAGATGGTAGCGACGATAATTGATAGCCTGATCGTGGTCTTGCTGATCGGCAGTATTGGCTATGGCTACATGGTTTCGATGAAACTTCGGCACCTTATGGCCACGCTTAAAGAGCTTCAGCCATTGGTAGAAGAGTTTTCATCTGCCGTGGATAAGTCCGAACAATCGGTTCACAACATGCGTGAGAATATTGAAGTCGCGCAACGCGAGCCTGAGCCGGCAGATGAACCGAAACCAGTAGAGGGCCAACCAAACGCCGCTGCCTTTGCGAGTCGCCGTGCACTTACAAAATCAGAGGAGCCGGCGCCTACCGGTGTACGGGTAGTGCGCGATAAAAAAGAAATGGTTCGGGCTTTCTTTGAAAACTCCTCCGCAGCTAAGGGGTAACTGATGCAAATCTTCAGTCTTTTAAATGGTAAAGTAATCGTAGGCGGCTTGGCACTCACACTTGTTGCCAAGGCAGCAATGTCCTTTCCCGAACTCCCTATGTTCAAGGACACCGGTATCACCGCTCCTCCGAGCCTCGTCCAAACCGTGGCAGCCAAGGAAAAACCGCCAGAGTTTTCAAACGAAATACCGCCACTGGTCGCAAACCTGCCTAAAACAACAGAAAATTGCGAAGCACCCGAAGATGTTCTTATTTCCTTAAACAAGGAAAGAGAGCTGGTCGCGAAACAGCGCGCTGAACTGGAAAACCAGCGTGCAGAATTTGCTCTGGCCCAAGAGCGTCTGGGAATTGAAAAAACGTCTCTGACCGAGCTGAAAACTTCTATCGAAGATTTGCTGGCGCGCGTGGATGCCGCACAGACTGATGACCTGAACCGTCTAATCGACCTTTATACCAATATGAAACCGGCGGATGCTGCACGGATCATGGACGACCTGGACATCGAGACGACGATCATGATTCTAGGTACTATGAAGCCTCGGACCGCCGCCCCGATTCTCGCTAAGATCCCCGCGGTTCGTGCACGTGCGGTCTCAAAAATCATTCTCGAGCGCTCACAGCTCCCGGGTGATCAGAATCTGACCGGCATCAAGTTGAAGTGAGCTAGTAAGGCGTCGTCCGCAAGGAAGAGCCGGGCGGCGCCTTACGAATTTTATTGTTCCGAAGATCAAAAACAAAGCTGATTATTTCAGCTACGATTTCCCAATGTTGGACCGGGATAGTTTGATCGACGTCGATCTCATCGTATAGCAAACGTGTCAGCGGTTTGTTTTCAACCATAGGAATATTGTTTGCAGCGGCGATTTCGCGGATGCGGTGCGCCATGTTGTCCGCGCCCTTCGCGATACAGACCGGTGCCATATCCTTTTCGGGATTATACCTTAATGCGATCGAAAAATGCGTAGGGTTCGTGAGAATGACGTCAGCCAATGGCACTGCGGTGATTGTGCGTTGCTGAGACAGCTGCTGGCGCCGCCTAGCCCGCTTTTGGCGAATTTCAGGTGACCCTTCGGATTCCTTTTGCTCGTCCTTTAGATCTTTCTGGCTCATCCGTTGTTTGCGCCGCCAATCAAACCGCCGCCACAAAATATCTGCGATCGCAATCGGCACGAGCAGAATAGCAGAGGAAAACAACAGTTTCACCGCCGCAGTTGTCAGATAACCGGGCAAAAGTTCAGGTATGAAGCCTGAAATAGCCCAGATGCGACTGACTGCGCCGTTGGTGACCCAGACTGCCAAACCGCCTATCGCCAGTACTTTAACTATACTCTTGACGAACTCGACCATCGCGTTCGCGGAAAAGAGCCGCTTAATACCCTCGAACGGTGATAACTTGGATAGCTTTGGCTTGATACGTTCGGCGGCGACTACGGTCTCCCCTTGTATTACCGCGCCGATGGCACCACCCAATAGAAGCACCCCGAAAATAGGTAGAATCGCCAGCATTAATACCATGAAAAATTCGTTCAGGATTTGCCCAAGGCGCGTGATACCAGGGGCACCGGTGGCGACCGTAAGGCTTGACGCTTTTTCGATCAAGCTAATCAAGGCCGACACGATCTTTGGGGCCTGGAGCGGCAAAACAAGCGCAGCAATCGCCAAGAGAGCCACCACCACGACCATATTGCCCGCTTCTTTCGAAGAAGGAACGTCGCCCTTTTTTCGCGCGTCCTGTAGCTTTTTCTCAGTCGGCTCGAGGTTCTTTTCGGTACTGTCACTATTTTCGGCCACGGTTAAATCCTAAAACCCATTAACCATTCTTGGAACTGCTCAAGAAAGTAATCAAGCATTGCGGGCGTTGCGATCGCAAGAATCAAGAGACCGGCCCCTATCAACAGCGGTGCCGCGACAAAGAAAACCGGCAACTGAGGCATCATCCGGTTAGCCAAACCCATGCCAAGGTTGAGAATGACCCCCATGACAAAAAACGGAGCCGCAATGGCCGTCCCTATGTACAGGCTGTGACTGGCAACTTTTAGTATTTGGTTCGTCAAATCCCCCAAGATGATTTGTCCGGGGGGGAAAACTTGATAGCTGGAAAGCAAAGCGCGAATAATTAAGTGATGGGTATCGGTCACGAATATCAGGGTCACCGCTCCCATCAATAGCACCGTCGCAACCATCGTTGCCCCTTCGAATGAACCGAAAACTGGGCCAAATGCGTTTGCCAACCCCGACACCTGCCCCGCTTGAAACCCCGCAAACTGCAAAGCCGAAAGCAAGATGCGCGCGCTGAGCCCGATCCAAAGACCAACAGTTACTTCAGTTGCCAAAAGTGCAACGGCGGCAACAGGGCTATCCGGTAAAGCGCTTGATACCGGCGTCAAAGGCAACAACGACAAGCTTACCAACACTGCCATCGACAAACGAGGTCTAACGGGTATCTGCACTTCTCCAAAACCCGGCATGAACATCATGGCGGTACCAATGCGGGCAAAAACAACGAAAAACGAAAAAAACAGAGTGGTGATGAACGTATCAATCGACACAGATCACTGCCCTACAGTGCCGACTGTTCGCAACGATGCTTTGCGATGGATTTCATTATGAGAAATCACCTGTGTCATCGGGCTAACTCTTTCAAGAATCGAACGCACATAAGGCCGAGCTTGCGGGCTTACCAACAGCGCGGGCCATTCGTCGGCGCTCGAGAACTTCTGAATTTCCTTACGGGTTGCCAAGACAAATTCCTGAACACGTGACGGAGACATCAAGAACGACTCCTCTCCGTTCGCCTTTGAAATGGAGCTGGTCAGCTCTCTTTCCCACTCCCCATCAAGGTTGATTACTGGCACATATCCTTGGGGGTCTTTCAAGGACTGGCATATCTGTTTGGACAGCTTACTTCTGGCATGTTCGATTACAGTTCGGATGTTTTTGGAAGTCGCACTCGCCTCTGCAACCGCTTCAATGATCTTGGACAAGTTGCGAATAGACACACGTTCCGCCAAAAGCGCTTGTAACACGTGCTGCAACATAACGGCCGACCCACTATCAGAGCTGCTGGATAGCAACTTTTGGTAATCCTTGTCTTGACCTTCGATCAGCTCTTGGGTCGCCGCATAGGTCAAAATTTCCGGCATATGCTCTTTGATGACTTCGGTAAGATGGGTCGTGATGACGCTTTCTGGGTCCACTACCGTCATGCCCATCAGCTCCGCTTCCGATGCGCGGGTTTCATCGACCCAGATTGCCTCCAGCCCGAACGTCGGTTCACGAGTACGCTTGCCTGGAAGATTAATTTCCTGACCTGTAGGGTTAATAACCATCATCAGCATCGGATCCACCTCGCCTCTGGCAGCTTCGACACCTTGCAGCGAAATTGAATAGGTATTGGGCGGGAGCTCAGCATTGTCCTTGATGCGGACCAGCGGCAGGACAAATCCAAAATCGTTGATGAACAACGAACGAAGGCTTTTGACCTTTCCGGGTAAAGCGGCGTTCACCGAAGTAATCATCGGGACCAATGCGGAGCCTAGATCAAGCCTTACATCGTCCACCCGCAACATATCAGCCAGTTGTGTTTCAGCAGATTCTACAGGGATTGCCGCTTTGTCGGCAGCTCTCTCTTCCAGGGCTTTACGATCAAAGTTGGTTTTTTGCATAAAATAGCCAAAGCCTGCCATCGCAGCTGAAAGGGGCAAGAAAATAGCCAACGGAAACCCTGGCAGCCAACCGATACAAAATGTCAGGCCCGCAGCCATATAAAGTGCCTTGGGAAAGTTGCTAAGCTGGCCAAGCACGGCTTCGTTTGCCGCGCCCATGGTACCGCCTTTTGTCACCAAAAGTCCTGCGGCAAGCGACACAACAAGCGCCGGAATTTGCGTGACCAACCCGTCACCAATCGTCAACACCGTGTATTTGCTCATGGCGTCACCGATGCTTAGCCCGTGGCTGATCATCCCGATCAGGATCCCACCGAATACATTAACTAATGTAATGATGAGGCCCGCAACCGCATCACCGCGCACAAACTTTGACGCACCATCCATGGCCCCAAAGAAAGAGCTTTCTTCTTCAACGATCTTACGCCGGCCCTTTGCCTCTTCTTCAGTGATGGCACCAGCACCCAGATCGGCGTCAATGGCCATCTGCTTACCGGGCATCGCATCAAGCGAGAACCGGGCGGCGACCTCTGCAATTCTGGTTGAGCCTTTGGTGATAACAATAAAGTTAATCAGAACGAGGATGGTGAAAACAATAATACCAATTATGAAATCGCCGCCTAGAATAAACTGGGCAAACCCTTCAATTACGTTTCCCGCGGCACCCGGTCCGTTGTGACCTTCGCTTAGAATAAGCCGTGTGGAAGAAACATTCAGCGCAAGCCGAAGCATCGTAACAACCAGCAACAGGGTCGGAAATGAGTTAAATTCCAGAGGTGTCGCGATCCAAAGCGCAACCATCAGGATCAAGACTGATAGCGCCAGTGAGATAGCCAAGCCCAAATCCAGGAAAAACGCCGGGAGCGGGATAAATAGCATCGCAAGTATAAGCACCATACCAATCGCAAAACCGATATCGCGATTTGCCCCACCCATCTTTGCAAAGCTGAAGGGTTGTGGGTTTGTGTCTGGCGTAGCCATGTCAGTTGACCTCTGCATATATGGGCAAGATAGGCTCTAGCGATCGGGTCGAATATATAGACAAAGCATTTCCGGATTGGCCGGAATTGGCATTGCTCAGATCAGCGCTCCATCCAAATCCGACCGCCTCTTTGGGGGGGGCAACCTGTTGTACTGCGGCGACTAACTCGCTGTTTTGAGACGAATATCTTGCTAAATGAGATTGGGCGATACGTTGATTCTGGGTTAGCTTTCGGAGATAGACAGAACTGTAAGCTTCATTGGACGAATGGTATCGCCCGGCCGCCTGCCACCAGTCACGCGTTTCCCCGTGAAGTTGCAACAGGAAGCGAGCCGCATAGTCAACGTTGTCAGCCGGAGTTGTAGCAGCCTCCAACGAAGCGAACTGTTCCGAATGCCAACGTTGGTTAATTTGCATGCATCCAACATCGGTTGACCGGATGCCTTGCGCTTGCATATCGCGCACATAGGCTTCCAATGCGAGCTTACTGCCAAAGAAAGCGCCTTTGCCATTTGTGTTAGCAGTCCAAGGCCACACGACCAGACGCCCGTTCATCTGGCGACCCGCTTCCTGAATTCCGATCGCAAGAAGAAGGTTATCGGGTATACCATAGCGCTGTTCGGCCGCGAGAATTTCGTTGATACAAACTTGGGCTGGGTTGGCGACGGTTGGCGCGGTCTCGACGTCAGACCGAGATGAAGAGGACTTGTAGAACTCTACCCAACTTTGCTTCTCTGCAACCCCTACCGCGGGCATGGTCAGCACCAAAGTTATAACCGCAAGGCCTATTAAAATGACCCGCACGCTAAAATCCACCGTTAGAAATGAGATCGAAAATGCGGTCTGATAAAGTAAGAAGCGTAGAAAATATAAACGGCGTGCTAAGTGCTACGGTAATAAAAATCGCTACGATCTTGGGCACAAAAGTCAGCGTCATTTCCTGAATTTGTGTCAAGGCCTGAAAAAACGCGATAGACAGTCCGACGCCAAGCGCCACCACCAGAACAGGCGCTGAGGACAGCAAGGTTACTATCAATGTCTGTCGTATAACTTCATAGACGGCGACAGAATCCATAAAGGACCTCCGATCAAGTAGGGCACGATCGCGTGGCCTGTTAGACGGGCATACGGATAATATCCTGATATGCCTCAACCAATTTATCACGCAACGCCACAGACACTTGAACAGTTTGCTCCATCGCCATCGTTGCCTGTACGACCTGCTGCAAGCTCGCCTGCCCGGTCAAACCCTTGATCGCCATGCTGTCGCCTTCGCGAACAGACTCTACGGCGTTAGCAGCAGCCTGCCCAACCATAGACGAGAAATCTTTGGGTGCCGTGGCCGCGTCGCCTGCGTCGATACGTGCTTCGCCCTTAACCGTCTTGGCATATGCAGCTTGCACATAGGATGAACGGACAGCGGAAAAATCAGTCATGTGCGTTCCTTACTTCAAAAGCTCGACAAGTTGCTGACGCATATCGCGGGCCTTGTCCAACATGGCTAGATTAGCCTCATAGCTTCGCGCGGCCTCGCGCATGTTGCTCATTTCAATGAGCGGGTTGACGTTTGGCATCTTGATGTAACCATTCTTATCGGCTGCCGGATGCGAAGGATCATAGCGCAGCGTGAAATCAGTCTGATCGCGATCAACGCTTGCAGCCTGAACAATGGCTGCGCCGGTCTTGGGGTCCAAGGCACTTTCGAAGGATATAGTTTTCCGTTGATACGGGTCACCGCCAGAAGTTTGCGAAGTGGAACTGGAGTTGGCGAGGTTTTCCGACACAATTCTTAGGCGGTCACCTTGCGCTCGCATGCCACTTGCGGCAGTCGCTGATATCTTCGAAAGTGCATCCACGTCGCAATCCCCCTAAATTAGCGTCTGCCGGCAACCGTATAAATCATCTGGTAGGCTTTCCGGTACAGGTTCGCAGCCACCTTGAACTGGCCTGCTGTACTATTGGCCTCCATCATCTGCTCTTCAAGATTGATGTTATTACCACTCATGTTCGGGCTCGCCATCACGTCGGCCTGTACGACTTCTGCATCCTGAAGGCCGCTTGCCCTGTCCGCATCACCAAGATAGCTGGCGAAGCTTTGCACGTCTTTCGCACGGTACCCCAACACATCAGCGTTAGCGATGTTCTCGGACACCACAGCTTGTCGCGTCGCGAGCCACTGCAGGCGCTTCGGGGCAAGATCGAACAATGATGTTGATTCTGTATTCATGCTAGACTCATAATTTATTCTTGATATATAGCAAGAATAGAGCAGTTTCGAAAGAGTATATTTTGAATTATACCTTCTCAAACCTACAAAATGCGATCTATTCATGTTCAAGCTCGAGCGTTTCCGGCACTGTGCGTTCGATCACCGGCATGACATTGACTGTTGGCGGGCTGGAAGCGCTAGCGCAGATTGGAAGCCTATGCAGGGTGCGTACCTCGGCAGGGCACATAGATGGCGAAGTTGTCGGAGCCCAAGGCAGTGAACTATGCGTCCTGCCCTTTGGAACGTGGGAAGGCGTGTCGGTCGGGAATGAAGTGGCGTTGATCGAACATGACGATATGGTTTTTCCCGACGAAACCTGGATTGGCACTGTCGTCGATGCGCTTGGCCGCCCGCTGACTCAATATAATCGGGCCCGACGACCGCGGCGCAAAACCAGATTCCGGTCCGACCCTCCAGGCGCTTTTGATCGAAAGAAGGTCGGCGCGAAACTTGAAACCCAGATTAAATGCATCGACATATTCACGCCGATATGCCGCGGGCAGCGAATGGGCGTCTTTGCAGGTTCTGGCGTTGGAAAGTCGACCATGATGGCGATGTTGGCGCGGAATACCGACGCAGACGTGATCGTCATAGGCCTGATCGGAGAGCGTGGCCGCGAGGTGCAACAGTTTATCCAAGAAGATTTAGGGCCTGCGGGCATGGCCCGCGCCGTTGTCGTGGTTTCAACAGGTGACGAAGCACCACTGCTGCGCAAGCGAGCCGCCCTGACGACGACCGCCGTGGCGGAATACTTTAAATCGACCGGCAAACAGGTATTGCTTTTGCTTGATAGTGTTACCCGCTTTGCGATGGCTCAGCGCGAGATCGGGCTCGCTCGGGGGGAACCCCCTACCCTTCGAGGATATCCCCCGTCAGTCTTTAGCGAACTCCCCCATCTTCTGGAACGAGCTGGCCCAGGTACCGAAGGTGAGGGTGATATTACCGGGCTCTACACCGTGCTCGTCGATGGCGATGATATGAATGAACCTATCGCTGATGCTGTACGCGGAATCGTCGATGGCCATTTGGTGTTAGATCGAAAAATCGCGGAACAGGGACGGTTCCCTGCGATCGATTTGCAGCGATCCTTATCAAGAATGCTGCCCGGCTGTCATTCACCTGAAGAGTACGAGATTACCAAAGCTGCGCGCAAAGCTCTTGGGCGCTATGCCGACATGGAAGATCTTATCAGACTGGGGGCCTACAAAGCTGGTTCTGACCCTGAGACTGACGAAGCAATAAAATTCTTTAAAACCGCAAGCCCGTTTCTGTCACAGGGGCGCGGCGACAAGACGCCCGCCGCAGAAGGATTTGCAGAAACCTACAGGATGATACTTGAGGCCGGAATGGACGACCCGCTTCGTGCGTTCTTTGAGGAGCGCGAACGTTCAGACATCGTGCACAGCGCGATTCCGGGCCAGTAGGTTGAGCTTGATAGCTTAGCTATCCATTTTTCAGCGCAGTTCTCGGGTACCTTCCCCGTCAATTGGCGGGAAAGGTGTTGTCATTATGAGGTCAAACCAAATTAACGGAACAAGCTCAGTATGTTCTGAGGTGCCTGGTTTGCGATCGACAAGGACTGTGTCGCAAGCTGCTGCTGAACCTGAAGAGCCTGAAGACGTGCTGCTTCTTCCTCCATGTCCGCATCAACCATAGAGCTTACACCGGAATCCAGCGTGCTTGTAAGGCTGTCGATGAACTGCATTTGGCCATCAAGGGTGTTTTCAGTAATACCCAACGAGGTCGAGGCAGTGATGGAATTTCCAAGTTCGCCTTCAGCCGCAACAAGCTTAGCATCCATAGTGGTAGTAGCGCTTGTGACATCAATTGCAGCGAGATTGGTCTGGATGGTTTGCAGATCTACCGCCGTGAACGAAAAAGTGGTCACGGCGAACGCGCCTGCTGAGTCGCGGCTCACACCGTTTACAACGCTAACTGGCCCAGCAAGAGCCTTGACCCCATCAACCAGGTTGTCGCCGTTGAAAGTCGCTTGATCAATCGCAGACTGCATGTTTTTAGCCAAGGCAACCAGTTCGTTCTGAACATCTTGCTTGTTCACACCGTCACTTTGGGCAAAGGCGATACGTTCAACCATTTGCTGAGCTAGACCCGTAACCGTTTCAGCACCAAGACGTGCAGTGGCAACGGAGTTCTTTGTAG
>DRFG01000012.1 GCA_011050655.1 Roseobacter sp. | reverse complement strand
CTCCGCCATCTTCCCCGGCATTCAGGGCGGCCCCTTGATGCATGTCATTGCCGCCAAGGCCGTGGCCTTCGGTGAGGCCCTGCGCCCCGAGTTCAAGACCTACATCAAACAGGTCGTTGCCAACGCGCAAGCCCTCTCAGACCAGTTGATTAAAGGCGGGCTTGATACGGTCACCCATGGCACCGACACCCATGTGGTGCTGGTCGATCTGCGCCCTAAAGGCGTCACCGGCAATATCGTCGACAAGGCTTTGGGCCGCGCCCACATCACCTGCAACAAAAACGGCGTGCCGTTTGACCCTGAAAAGCCGACCGTCACCTCCGGTATCCGCCTCGGCTCGCCTGCTGGCACCACACGCGGCTTTGGTGAGGCCGAATTCCGTCAGATCGCCGATTGGATCATCGAAGTGGTCGATGGGCTTGCCGCCAATGGCGCAGAAGGTAACGCTGCCATTGAAGCAAAGGTTAAAGCCGAAGTTGAAACGCTCTGCGCCCGCTTCCCGATCTATCCAGACCTGTAGTGCATGGTCGTTATTGGCTTTGCCATCGCCCGGCGCGCAGATTTCAATGCGCGCCGGATAACACCTAAAAATGACATTGCCCCAAGGCAATAGGGCTATCTGGTCTCAGTGAGCTGACTCAGATATCCAGCGTGTGTTGTCTTTCCCACTCTGTGAAATGACTTGCGAAATCGTTCCACTCTTTGTGTTTCAGCTTGAGATAGGCCGCTGAAAACTCTGTCCCCATCGCTTCTTTCAAGCCACTGTCCTTGTCATACTCGCGCAACGCGTCGAGCATGTTCAGCGGTAGCTTGGGCGCATCGGTGATGGTATGCCCTTCAGCATACATGTCGATATCATGCCGCTTTCCGGGGTGGGCCTTGGTGCGCACGCCATCGAGACCGGCGGCGATGATGACAGCCTGCAAAAGATAAGGGTTCACAGCGCCATCGGGCAGGCGCAGTTCGAACCGTCCAGGACCGGGCACCCGAACCATATGGGTCCGGTTGTTGCCAGTCCATGTCACGCTGTTGGGGGCCCACGTCGCACCCGAAGAGGTGCGCGGCGCATTGATGCGCTTGAAGCTGTTCACTGTCGGATTGGTAATTGCGGCAAGAGCGCTTGCGTGTTTCATGATGCCACCAAGAAAGTGCGAGCCTTTCTCTGACAAACCGAGCTGCGCAGTTTCGCTTTCGCCGACTTCGCCGGCGAACACATTGGTTTTCGCCTGCTCACCCGGCGCATCCCAGACCGAAATATGCGCGTGGCATCCGTTTCCGGTCAGCCCTTGGACGGGTTTGGGCATGAACGTGGCGCGTAAGCCGTGCTTTTCGGCGACGGTTTTGGTCATGAACTTGAAAAAACTGTGTTGATCCGCGATGGTCAACGCATCGTCAAAATCCCAGTTCATTTCCCACTGGCCGTTGGCATCTTCGTGGTCGCTCTGGTAGGCCCCCCAGCCCATTTCGAGCATATAATCGCTAATCTCGCGGATCACTTCGTAGCTGCGCATCATAGCCTGCTGATCGTAACAGGGCTTAGCTGCAGTATCCAATGTGTCTGAAAGCGCAGTGCCTTCCGGGGTCAGCAGAAAGAATTCGGCTTCAATGCCCGTTTTGACATGCATACCCTCATCAGCCGCTTCGCGGATCAGCCGCCTTAGGACGTTGCGGGGGGCTTGCGCCAAATCCTGACCATCCATGATGCAGTTTCCGGGTACCCAGGCGATTTCGGGCTTCCAGGGAAGCTGAATCACTGCGCTTGCGTCGGGCACAGCCAGCATATCGGGGTGGGCCGGCGTCAGGTCTAGATACGTGGCAAACCCTGCAAACCCTGCGCCGTTGTTTTGCATATCTGCAATGGCACGCGTCGGTACAAGCTTGGCTCTCTGCGATCCCAAAAGATCGGTAAACGAGATCATAAAGTATTTGACGCCACGTTCTGCGGCGTAGTCTGCCAAGCAGACATTTTGATCCATTGGCATTACCTGAAATCCTATCCCTGTTTTGTTACTATCGTTTTTTTAACCGTCATATATCGTGGAAATGCCAAACGGCGCACCCAGACAGGTGCGCCGTTTATCACAGTCCTCAGAAGTTTCCCTTTCCTGGGTACCAATTGGTCCCGGCCAACGGCACTTGCGCCATCGCCGCCGCTTCCATTGTTAATGCAACCAGATCTTCCGGTTCCAGATTGTGCATATGGTTCTTGCCGCAGGCCCGTGCGATGGTTTGTGCCTCCAGCGTCATTACCTTGAGGTAATTCTTGAGACGCCGCCCCCCCTCGATAGGATTAAAGCGTTTCATGAGCTCTGGGTCCTGCGTGGTGATGCCAGCGGGGTCGCGGCCTTCGTGCCAGTCGTCATAGGCTCCGGCGGTTGTACCCAGCTTGTTGTATTCTTCTTCCCATTTAGGGTCGTTGTCGCCCAACGCGATCAGGGCGGCCGTGCCGATGGCGACGGCGTCTGCACCCAGTGCCAATGCCTTCGCCACATCTGCCCCCGACCTGATACCTCCAGAGATGACGAGCTGTACTTCACGGTGCATTCCCAGGTCCTGCAATGCCTGAACGGCAGGGCGGATGCAGGCCAAAGTGGGCTGTCCGACGTGTTCGATGAACACATCTTGCGTCGCAGCGGTGCCGCCCTGCATCCCATCCAGAACCACAACGTCCGCACCAGCCTTTACCGCCAGGGTGGTGTCGAAATAGGGCCGCGCACCTGCGATTTTTACATAGATCGGCACGCGCCAGCCGGTGATTTCACGCAATTCCAGTATTTTGATTTCCAAATCGTCAGGTCCGGTCCAATCGGGGTGGCGACAGGCGGAGCGTTGGTCGATGCCCTTGGGGAGATTGCGCATCTCGGCCACACGGTCAGAAATCTTCTGACCCAACAACATGCCGCCGCCGCCCGGTTTTGCACCCTGACCCACTACAATCTCAATTGCGTCGGCTTTGCGTAGATCATCAGGGTTCATACCATAGCGTGACGGCAGGTACTGATAGACCAGCTTGGTGGAATGCCCGCGTTCTTCGGGGGTCATGCCACCGTCGCCTGTGGTCGTTGATGTCCCAGCCGCACTGGCACCGCGCCCCAGTGCTTCCTTGGCAGGGCCGGACAACGCGCCAAAACTCATTCCGGCGATGGTGATCGGGATATCAAGTTCGATGGGGTTCTTGGCAAAGCGCGTACCAAGGGTAACTTTAGTGTCACATTTTTCGCGGTAGCCCTCGAGGGGATAGCGTGAAATAGACGCGCCCATAAAGAGTAGGTCGTCGAAGTTTGGCACGCGACGTTTCGCACCGCCGCCGCGGATGTCGTAGATGCCTGTCGCCGCAGCGCGGCGGATGTCACTATTAACGTCCTGGCTGAATGTTGCGGATTGGCGCGGCGTGGTCCGTGGGATACCTTTGTGATCCTGATCGTTCATGGACATATTCCTTAGTAGGCCGACGCGTTATCGACGTCAAAATTATATAGATTGCGGGCCGAGCCATAGCGGGAGAATTCTTCAGGTTTGGCGTCGGCACCCGCACGTTCCAGCAAATCCTTCAGGATTTCGATGTGTTCGGGGCGCATTTCCTTTTTCTCGCAATCTGCCCCGAGGCTCTTGACCGTACCGCGAACGAACAGCCGCGCTTCGTAACAGCTGTCGCCAAGAGCATCGCCTGCATCACCCAGCACCACGAGATTGCCTGATTGCGCCATGAAGGCAGACATGTGGCCGATGTTGCCGTGAACGACAATGTCGATGCCCTTCATCGAAATGCCGCAACGCGAGGAGGCATTGCCTTTGATGACAAGCAATCCGCCGTGGCCGGTGGCACCAGCATATTGGCTGGCATCGCCCTCAATGATGATCGTGCCGGACATCATGTTTTCGCCTACGCCGGGGCCAGCAGAGCCATGCACGTTGATCGTGGCCTGCTTGTTCATGCCACCGCAGTAGTAGCCGGTTGAACCCTTGACCGTTACTTCGATGGGCGCGTCTAGACCGACAGCAATGGCGTGACTGCCCTTTGCGTTCACGATCTCCCATGACGTCTGATTGGTCTGGGCGTTCTGGGCGTGTAAGGTTTCATTGAGGGCGCGTAGCCCCTCTGCCTCAAGGTCAAATACTTGCATTTCAGGCGGCTTCCTCAAGTTTGGTTGGGCCATCATTATGCGACCAAAAATAGACGGTGGCGGGCTCAGGTTCCCAGACGCGGGCGGTTTCGATGCCGGGCAGGTTGACCAACGCGCGATATTCGCTGCCAAAAGCCACATACTGATCAGTTTCGGCCATCACAGCCGGTTTGCAGGCAATCGGGTCACGCACGACGCCAAAACCGTCCTTGGTACCTACGACGAATGTAAAAAACCCGTCCAGATCCTCCAGCGAAGACTTGAGCGCCTCGCCCAAAGTCGCGCCATTCTGCATTTTCCATGTCAGATAGGCCGCGCCGACTTCGGTGTCATTCTCGGTTTCGATATGGATCCCGTTGCGGCGGAGTTTGCGACGCAGGGAATTGTGGTTCGACAGCGACCCGTTATGCACCAAGCACTGATCCGGGCCGGTGTTGAATGGATGCGCACCCATGGTGGTCACCGCCGACTCGGTGGCCATCCGTGTATGGCCGATGCCATGGGTACCTGTCATCTTCTCGACCTCAAAGCGGCGCGCCACATCCCGAGGCAAGCCAACTTCTTTGTAGATCTCAAGCGATTCGCCCGAACTCATGATCCGCACATCGGGCCGAATGTCGCGCAGCGCCTCGCGGGCGTGGGCTAACTTATCGTTGGGCAGCAACAATACCGCGTGGGTGTCTTTGCGGAGTGACGAGACACTGGCGTTGATCAATTTACCCAGATCATCGCCGATTGTGGCAAAATCTACGTCTGCATTGTCGGATTGCACGGTGAGCTTGGCCATGCCGCCGGACTCGTTGCCATAGATCGCGATACCCGCACTGTCGGGTCCCCGGTCCGTCATCGTGATCAGCATGTCAGTCAGCATTTTGCCCAACTGCGGTTCAAGAGATTTATCTTTCAGAAAGAGCCCTACGATCCCACACATCGCCTTATTCCTTTTTAAGAGTTCTAATCTGGAACCTAGCAGTTGGGAAAAACAAATTCAACTACCAAGAATATTATTTTCACGATAGGAGCGGCGCGCGAATGTGGAAATGCGCACGCCGTTCCCCATATTTTACGTCTAACCCCCCAGCTGGAAAATCTGGTTTGAGATGACAACCACGGCCAGACCGGCCGCAAGCGTGATGTACGGTTTCATTCCGGCTTTGCGAACGGTGATGTCGGGATTGCCGCCTACTGCAAGATCTTCAAGCATGTTGGTGGGGAACTGGCCTTTGTCAGTAACGTAATGACGATAGGCAAATACCGGTAGGATGACAGCAATCGCGATAATCGCGGAACGCAGCGTGCCTTCGCCCCAAACGTTGGCACCGGCCCCCAGTAGGACTGCGTTCACGAAAGCAAGTCCGCCCCCGATCCACAGCAGAAAGGTCGGCGCTTTCCAAGGTCTTTTCGCATTGGCGTTATCAATGCGGTGGAGCCAGCCAGAGTGGAGGTTCAGGAAGTTAAATACCAGATAGCAGCAGTTTGAAACAGCAAGAACAAACAAATAGTCGGACATCATCAACAAGATCAGGTTGAACCCCAGATCTGTCCACATCCCGTTGACCGGCGCGCCATGTTCGTTGGTGCGGGACAGATATTTTGGCAACCATCCATCGACGGACCCTTGATAGAGCGTCCGGGAAGACCCTGCCATCGAGGTCATGATCGCCAGAACCAATGCGAGAAACAGCATTACGACCATGATCTTGGCGACAATAGAGCCACCGCCGACCATTCCCGCCATGGCACCAGCGACGGCAGAGCCATCGACAATGCCCGGTTCCAGCATGCCTTCGACACCCAGAACGCCCTGAAAGCTCAGAGGCACCAGCGTGTAAATCACGATACAGACCACACCAGCGGCGATGATCGCACGCACGGTGTCGCGTTGCGGGTCGCGGAATTCACTGGTGTAGCAGATCGCGGTTTCAAACGCATAGGCAGACCAAGCAGCGATGAAGAGACCGCCGAGAAACAAGGTCGTGCCTTCGATGTCCCACGATCCGGTGCTGGGAACGACTGGAAACAGGTTCGCTGTGACGACGTCACCGGAAAGAATTGGCACAATTCCGACAATCAATAGAGGGATCATCACGGCGATGCCCATGATCGTCTGAATTTTGGCCGCGCGCGAAATTCCGTGATGCTGCGCGACAAAGACCAAAAGCAGAATCACCGTCCCGACGATCGAAGTCGCGTTTATTCGTAGCGTTAGACCTGCGTTTAGGAAATCAAGATTAAGGAGGGTGATCTGCCATGTATTAATGGCGGCATCGGCACCCATAAGGGATGTCAGAACATACCCCGCCGCAAGCCCGCCACCAATGGCCAGAACCGGCGTCCATGCCAGCCAATTACACCAGACCGAAAGGGGCGCGATTACCTTGGAGTAGCGCACCCAAGCAGCGGCACCATAGACCGATGCCCCGCCCGATTTGCTGGGGAAAAGGCCCGCGATTTCAGCGTAAACGAAAGCTTGCAGGAAACCGAAGGAAACCGAAAGCATCCAGATTATCCAAGATGGATTGCCGACGGTCGCGGCGATGCCACCGATGGAAAACAGCACCAGAGCAGGCACGCCCGAGGCCATCCAAAAGGCATCTTTCCAGCCGATCGTTCGATGCAAACTCCCCGTGTCGCCTCTCGGCGCGGCATTTACGTTTGTTGTAACCATTATTTCGTCCCCCGTTGGATATTCTGCGTCTTTTGACGACCTTGTTGCCCGACACTAGACCCATAAATTGCCTTTAAGGAAACTTTTTTTCTTTATGACTTGATTTTTCAAGTTCGCAGTTGTCAATTGTTTGGGGAGTTGCCGTTGAAATCTATGGCCTTAGCCTGCTTTAATTCTTCGCTGAAAAGCCCGGAAATTGTGCAGACTTAGGTTTGATTTGATCGGTAGGGTGCTGCGTATTCAGAGCCCAAATTTGCGTGAACGCGCCGCTGGATTGCAGTCGGCGAGATAAATCAAGGAGTTCGACATGACAGCATCCTGGAGATTTTCGGCCATCGCCGATCGTCACCGCGCCATGGGGTCTAATCTGGAAGACTGGGGCGGCATGGGGACGGCTTGGTCCTATGATAAGGACCAGACCGAGGAATATATGGCGATCCGCACCAATGCCGGTTTCATGGATGTGTCGGGATTGCACAAGGTGCATCTGGTCGGCCCACATGCCGCGCACGTGATTGACCGCGCCACCACCCGTAATGTCGAAAAGATCAAGCCGGGCCGGTCGTCCTATGCCTGTATGCTTAACGACGAAGGCAAGTTTGTCGATGATTGTGTAATCTATCGAATGGGACCGAATTCATGGATGGTGGTTCATGGGACCGGCGCGGGCCACGAGCAATTGACCATGGCGGCGACGGGCCGCGATGTGGATGTGCGGTTTGACGACAATCTTCATGACATCTCTTTGCAGGGTCCTAAAGCCGTCGATTTTCTGGAAGAGCAGGGCGTGCCCGGCATTCGCGACCAGATTTACTTCAGTCACCAGCACACGACGCTATTTGACAAGCCGGTGACAATTTCGCGCACGGGCTACACGGGTGAACGCGGCTATGAGATATTCTGCCGTGGTCAGGATGCGTTGCATATCTGGGATACACTGGTCGAGAAGGGCAAGCCCAAGGGCATTATCCCCACTCGTTTCACCACGCTAGATCTGCTGCGCGCCGAAAGCTATTTGCTGTTCTATCCCTTTGATAACTCCGAAACCTATCCGTTTGCCGACGAAAAGGCCGGCGATACCTTGTGGGAACTGGGGCTCGACTTCACTGTGTCGCCTGGCAAGACAGGGTTTCGCGGCGCCGAAGAGCATTACCGTTTGAAAGGTAAAGAGCGTTTCAAGATTTACGGTGTTAAGCTGGAAGGCGAGGAGCCTGCGGAAGAAGGTGCACCTTTGATGAAGGACGGCAAGCAGGTCGGTGTCGTAACAATAGGGATGTATTCACCGCTAAACGAATGGAACGTCGGGATCGCACGGATGCCGGTGGACTGCGCAGTGGACGGCACCCAGATGACCGTGAAAAATGCGGGCGGCGACATCAAATGCGCCGCACATTCACTGCCGTTTTATGATCCTGACAAAAAGCGCCGTACGGCCAAAGGTTGAGATCAGCAGGCGCGCGGCGGATGATTGCCGCGCGCCTGGTTTTTATCGCATCAACAGAGGAACGATACCAAGAATGAGCACGTTCGAGTTTCCGCCGTCGATCATCAGCAGACCAGTCTACGGGACGCTTGCACCGCGCCGCGGCAAACATCACCTGATGATAGCAGACGCCGAAGGTGCCGAGGCACTGCTTGAACTTGCTGGCAAGGATGCGGCCCTGATGCCACGCGCGCATATTATCTATGTGTCCGGGGATGTGGAAAATCCATTTGTAGAAAAACTGCGGAACATTGCGCCTTTGCACCTTTATGTTGGTCCCAGCTATAATGCGGCTGTGCCGCGTTTGCGTCGCATGTTGCAGGATGCTCACATGGGATTGCAAGTCTATCTGGCCGGCACAGAAGGGCTGATGGGGCAGGCAATGCTCGAGGCCACCAGCGCAGGGATCCCCCATACGGCGATCCAGACCGAACACCGCGGATCGGTCGCGCGCCGGATGCAGTGCGTTCACTGCAAGGGCATTACGGAAAATGTCATAACCGATCCGTTTACCTGTTCGCATTGTGGGCTGCATCTGTTTGTGCGCGACCATTACTCGCGCCGCATTGCCGCCTATCAGGGGGTTTGCGTTGATGCCGAAGACCCCGGCAATGTCCCTCCGGCAGTGAGGCTGTATTCATGAGCGCGGGAACCACCAAGATTGCGGTTACCGTCACCGATATCGTGCCCCTCAACGACTTGGTCACACGGTTCAGGTTCGAACGGACGGACGGCGGGTTGCTTCCCACCTTCTCGGGCGGGGCGCACACCGTGGTGGAAATGAAAGACGGCGGGAAAACGCGCCTCAATCCATATTCCCTGATGTCGGACCCGTCGGATCAAACCGCCTATACAATCTCGGTACGTCGTGATGATGCAGGGCGGGGCGGATCGCTTTTTATGCACCGCAACGTCACTGTGGGCGACGAGATGGTGATCAGCTATCCGGTGAACCTGTTCGCCTTGGACCTACGGGCACACAAACATCTGATGATCGCTGGCGGTATCGGCATCACCCCCTTTATGGCGCAGATCAAACAGCTTGTGGCGACAGATGGCAGGTTTGAGCTCCACTATGCCTGCCGCAATCAGGCACTTGGCACATATGCGGACGACCTGACGGCCGCCCATACCACCAAGGTGCATGTCTATTTCGACGATGACAAGCAGGCCATCGACCTTGAAAACCTGCTGGATGGTCAACCGCTGGGCACGCATCTTTACGTTTGCGGCCCAAAAGGCATGATCAATTGGGTGCGCAAAACTGCCGAAGATCTGGGCTGGCCGGACGAAGCTGTGCACTACGAAGAATTTCTCGCCCCTCAATCGGGTAAGCCCTTCAAAGTGAGGTTGGCCAAGTCCAATCTGGAATTTGAGGTCGGCGAACATCAGAGCCTGCTCGAAGCCATTGAAGCGGCGGGTGTCGATGCGCCTTATCTGTGCCGTGGCGGTGCCTGCGGCCAGTGCGAGACCGACGTGATCGAAGCAGATGGTGAAATCTTGCACCGGGACCATTGGCTTGAGGATGATGAAAAACGATCTGGCAGGAAAATCATGCCCTGCGTCAGCAGACTTGAGGGCCGGATTATTGTGCTGGACAGATAGGGAGAGCACGCGATGACCATTCAGTTCAACGATGAGACGTTCCGCGACGACTATACCTTCAAAAATTCCCAATGGGCGATTGACCGGTTTCCGTTTCCGTTTCACGAAGACAGCTACATGTATTCTGTCAACATGGAGCAGCATCAAGGGGGACCCGAAGGCAGCATCTACGAAAAGCGGTTCGATGTGGATGAACACTACATCGCAGAGATGAAGGACCGTGCGCTGGTTTTGGCGGATGATCCGCTGCGCTGCCAGTCTTTGCCGCATATGACGCTCGCGGGTTGGGACCTGCTGGAGTTGATCATGGTATCGAAGTCCGAAGATTATCCGGACATGTTCGAGTTGCACCGGGACGGCAACAATTGGCATTGGATCAACAGGCCGCTGGGGATCGACCAGAAGTTTGTATTTATGGACGAGGCTACGCTGCCCTACGGGCCGATGGAATACATCACCCGACAGACGCAGGGCGATTTCGCTCTTCTGGATCAGAGGGATGAAAACCTGTGGATGGATGCTGGGATGATCACGACACAGGCGGACTGGTCGCTGGATTTCGACATTGGAATGAACTTCTTTGAGTGGCACGCACCGGTACCCAAGGCCCATGAGATGGGGATTTTCAAACGGGCGCTGAAATTTCTGCTGAACGTTCAGCAGGGAATGCCGGCGCGCCGGTTGAATTGGACGATGACGGTCAATCCGCTGCTCGATACCAGCCCGGAGAACTATCACAAATGGGGTGTCCAAAAGACCACGCTGACGCCTGAAAATGTCGGCCAGAAACAGTATTTGCGGGTCGAATTGCAGACGTTTTTCCGGCTGCCGCGCTCAAACGGACTCGTGTTCCCGATCCGCTGTTATCTGATCGCGCTCGAAGATCTGGTAACCGTGCCGAAATGGGGGCGGCGGCTGCACCGGGTGATCCGCGACGTTCCGGTCGAACTGGCCACCTACAAAGGCTTTATCGACAACCGCCCGATGATCGTTGATTATCTTTCGACGTTTGACGATGGCCTGCCGACATCGCCCGGAATTTGGCCCGAAAAGGCAACCGAACCGCCGTTGAACATGTAAAGCCGGTGGGCCGGATGAAGCTTAGGTCGCTTGCGGATAGGAGATTATCGAAAGGTAGCGCGCTGGCAGCTTTGAAAGGACTTCTGGTCCGTGCGGTGCATCAGCATCAAAGAATAGCGTGTCGCCCGGCATGAGCGTATAAATGTCGTTGCCATGACGGTAATCAACTTCTCCCTCCAGCATATAGATGGTCTCGATTCCGTCATGCTGAAAGACCGGAAAAACATCGGATTTCTCTGACAATGTGATCAGATAGGGTTCGACCACCACACCACTGGCATTGGAGCCGATATGGCCGAGAAGATTGTATTGATGACCTGCGCGGGTTCCGCGCCGTTCGGTTTCGGCGCCTTTTCCTGCTTTGGTCAAGACCGCGCTGCGGCTCTCTTCAAAGCCCCGAAAGAATGAAGTCAGCGGCACGCTCAATGCATGGGACAATGCCTGAAGGGTTGTCAGAGATGGCGATGTGTTGCCGTTTTCGATCTTTGACAGCATACCTATTGAGAGGCCGGTTGCCTCGGCAAGCTCAAATACCGTCATGTTCTGCTGTTTGCGAAAGCTCCGGACTTCCTTGCCGATGGCTACTTCAAGCACCTTCTCGCGGTCGCCGCGGACCTTGTGGGGATCCTGAGACAGAACTTTCGTTGACGCATCGGTGTTGCGCTTTGTTTTTTTCATTCGATTACGCCTCTAATTTGGACTTCTGCAGCTCGATACTCTTGAAGGTTTTCCGCATCAACCGCAGATTAGCGAAGCAATAACGTGACTTGGCAGCACCCGTGTGGGTAATAATTGATGAATGAAGTTAATAAATCAACTACATTGGCATTTTTGATCTATCCGGGTTTTCCGATGGCTTGCCTGACATCGGCGATCGAACCGCTGCGCGCCGCGAATGAAATCGTGGGTCAGAAGGCTTTTGCCTGGCAACTCATTTCCGAAACTGGCGGCCGGGTTTCTTCCAGCGCCGAAGTGGGATTTGACCCTGATCATGCTTTGGAAGCGGCGGATAACGTCGATTATTTGTTTCTGCTGAGCAGTCCACAGTCAAAGTTCGAGCGACCAAAAGCATCTGAAGGCCATTTACGTCGTCTTGCCCGGCACGGGGTGAAAATGGGAGCCATTAGCGGTGGCGTGTTTCCACTGGCGCGCTCTGGTTTGTTGTCGGGGTATAAATGTAGTGTGCACTGGTGCTACGAGGCGGCCTTTGCCGCCGAATTTCCGGATCATGCTATGACCGGAGACGTGATCAACATCGATAAGAACCGGTATACGGCATCCGGCGCCGCCGCAGCGTTTGATCTGATGCTGCATTTGATTGATGAAAAACTGGGCCAAGAGGTCACAACCGAAGTGGCGTGCTGGTTTCAGCATCCGCTCATGCGCGGGGCAGGGGTGCGCCAGAAAACCCCGACCGTTGGCAAGAAAAGCACCTCAGACATGCTGCCTCCGGTTGTTGCACAGGCCGTTGAAATCTTTGCGAGCCGCATTGCAGATCCAATTGCGATTGAAGACGTCGCAAAAGCCGTTGGCGTATCATCGCGCCGTATAGAGCGCAGCTTCAAGCAGGCCACTGGCCAAAGCCCGTCGCATTATTATCGCGCGCTTCGGATGAATGCGGCACGACAGCTGGTTTTGTATTCAAAGGATACCATGATCGAAATAGCCAACGCCGTTGGCTATTGTAGCGCTGCACCGATGATACGTCATTACAAGCAATCGTTCGGGTTAAGCCCGAGTGAAGACCGCAAGACCATCAACATCTTCCGCGTTGAGAATAATAGTGCGATCCCCTCGACTTAGGGGGGCTAGATTCAAATTGCACTAGTGGCGGCGACAGTAAGGGCATGATGGATCGACCCTGCTGACGAGCGCGGTCCCATGACACTGAAGTGGATGTCTTTCGTGCGGCAAATCAGGAAACATCCCAAGTGTTCCAATCGGGTACGCGTGGCATGCCCCCGTTCCATCGCACGGGTATTGGCATTGCACAGCCGTTCAAGCACGTCATGGCACCGCGCCCCTTCCAAATCGAAACGACACCAGCCATCGGTCTGTTCGGTAATGGACGCAGTTTCACCAACAGCGGCTTTAAGCTGGGCTGCGAGATCTTCGTGACTGTCGTGCGGCGCTTCGATCATCCATTGCTGCGGTCCGCTCCAGAACGCGGTGAACGGACCTGCCGTGGCGGACATGGCGATATCGGGCAGTGCGGTGCCGATCAGTTTTTCGACTGCGGCGGCTGCATCGATGGCGCGCCCACGCCGTGCCGTAACAGACGCAAGTGCCCATTCAGGGCATTCCGATATCCGCAAACCGTCAAAACTGTCGATTTTTGGGGTCTCGCCGCCCAGAGGGGTGAGGGGTTTCAATTCATGCACGGAGCCGTTCTCCTTCGGGATCGACAAAATGGGCAGCGACGACTTCGACGTCAACATCCGCACCCGTCAGAGGTGTTACGAGCGTCAGAATCTCGCCAAGCCGGTTGCTACCGTCCTTGAGCAGAGCAAGTCCGATGGATGAGTTGAGGATCGGGGAATAAGCGGCAGAGGTAACATAACCTTGGTCATGCTGTGCATCCACCGGGGTTCCCTTGGCCATCAAATGACCGCCAGCGGTGATCTTTTCTGCACTGTTCACGGGCTTCAAGCCGATCAGGATCAACGCGTCGGGTTGGTTCAAACCTTCGCGCTCTGACAGGATTGATCCGATGCTGTCCTTTTTCTTTGACACCATCCGGCCCATCCCGAGGTTCAGCGCGGTGGTGGTACCGTTCAGTTCGTTGCCTGCGGCATGGCCCTTTTCAATGCGCATCACCCCAAGCGCCTCCGTGCCGTAGGGGACGACATCAAATTCGCGGCCTGCTTCCATGATTTTCCGGATCAGCGCATCGCCATAGCGGGTCGGGACTGCGATCTCATACGCCAGTTCGCCAGAGAAAGAGATACGGAAAAGCCGGGCACGCAGGCCGCCGCACACAGTGATTTCGCGGCAAGCCATGAACTCGAACCCTTCGTTGGAAAGATCCACGTCGCTGTTCACGATCTTTTGCAAAAGCTTGCGAGAATTCGGGCCGGCCACTGCGTATTGCGCCCAGGCCTCCGTGGTTGAGATCAGTTGGACGTCCATGTCGGGAAACAGGCACTGGCGGACAAACTCAAGATGTCGATATACGTTGACGGCGTTCGCGGTGGTGGTCGTCATCACAAACCGATCTTCGGCTAATCGGGCAGTGGTCCCGTCGTCCATTGCGATACCGTCCTCGCGCAGCATCAACCCATACCGGGTCTTGCCGACGGCCAGTTTGGCAAATGCATTGGCATAGACCTTGTTCAAAAATTCAGCAGCGTCGGTCCCCTGAACATCGATTTTTCCAAGCGTGGTAACATCACAGACGCCGACCGACCTGCGGACCGCGCGAACCTCGCGGTCAACGCTTTCCCGCCAATGTGTTTCGCCGGGTTGCGTAAACCACTGTGCCCGCAGCCAGTTGCCGACCTCAACAAAAGTGGCGTTGTTTTCGACGGAAAATTTATGGCTGGGGGTTTCACGAACAGGGTGGAAGTTCTTCCCGCGCGCCCGCCCTCCCAATGTTGCCATTGGTACCGGCGTATATGGCGGGCGAAAGATCGTCGTGCCGACTTCGGGGATCGACTTGCCCGCAAGTTCCGCCATGATCGCAAGGCCGCCCATATTGGAGGTTTTGCCCTGATCTGTGGCCATCCCGAGTGTTGTGTAGCGCTTGAGATGCTCTACAGAGCGAAAGTTTTCCTGATGGGCCAGCTTCACATCCTTGACGGTCACATCGTTTTGTTGATCCAGCCAAGCGCGCCCTTTGCCAATCTTAACGTGCCAGAACGGTTTCAGATTGACGGGCGCGTCCTCTGCCTGCGGCAGGTCCATCACTTTCGCTTCAATACCCAGATCAAGTAGCGCGGCAGCCGCTCCTTCACTGCCCGTCCGCAGCGCAGCGGCGGTCGCGAAATCACCGTTGGCCGCACCGGCCACGCTCAGACCGGGGGTGCCATCGGGGCCGGGAACGAAGGCGGCGATGGTGTCATTCCACACCGGTCGGCCGCGCTGATGGCAGGTCATGTGAACGTTGGGATTCCAGCCCCCCGAAACACCAAGTGCCCCGCATTCGATCACGCGCTCGCTGCCATCAGCAAGCTGCACCTTGATAGATTTAAGCCCCAAGCGCCCGGATGTGTCGATCACCTGTGCACCGGCCAGCAATTCGCAATCCGCAATGCGCCGTGCATCGGCGCGGATGTCGATCACAGCTGCGACCTTCACACCCTTTGCCATAAGGTCGACTGCAGTGAGGTGGCCATTGTCATTGTTGGTAAAAATCGCAACACGTGGCGCAACCGTCACGGCCCAGCGGTTGGCGTAAGCGCGCATCGCACCGGCCAGCATGATCCCGGGGCGGTCATTGTTTTCAAAGGCAATTGGCCGCTCGATCGCGCCTGCGCAAAGCAGGGCACGTTTGGAATAGATCCGCCACAGAATTTGACGCGGTTTACCTGTTGCAGGGAGCGCAAGATGGTCACTGACCCGCTCTACCGCACTATAGATGCCGTGATCAAAGGCACCGACCACTGTAGTGCGTATCATGCACCGCACGTTTGGCAACGCGTCCAGTTCCGCCAAGGTGCTTGCAGTCCAATCGTAGCCCGACTGGTTTCCGACTGCGAAGTTTTCGGCATTCAGACGTCCGCCAAAGACATAATCTTCGTCTGCGAGGATCACTTGCGCGCCAGCGCGGCCCGCCCGCAGAGCCGCCGCAAGCCCGGCGGGACCGCCACCGATAATCAGCAAATCGCAGTGCAGAAAACCCTTGTCATATTCATCCGGGTCGTCCTCGAGCGACAATGATCCAAGCCCTGCGGCCTTGCGGATGATCGGTTCGTATATTTTCTCCCAGAACACGGCGGGCCACATGAATGTCTTGTAGTAAAACCCGGCGGTCAGAAAATTAGAAAATCTGTCATTGATCGCCATCGCGTCAAACTTGAGCGAGGGAAAACGGTTCTGGCTCTTGGCTTGCAGGCCGTCGAACAGCTCCGCCGTGGTCGCACGGGTGTTGGGTTCTTGTCGCGCACCACTGCGCAGTTCAACCAGCGCGTTGGGCTCTTCGCTACCTGCACTTAAAACCCCGCGGGGGCGGTGATATTTAAACGACCTCCCCATCAGCCGCACGTTATTGGCCAACAAGGCAGAGGCCAGAGTGTCGCCCGGATGGCCGAAATAGCCCGCGCCATCAAAGCTGAATGCTACGGTTCGCGACGTGTCAATCTGACCACCGGCAAGACGGTTAGGCTGTTTAGCGTTTGTCATTTGCTGCGCCCCTGGCTGCGTGCCACGTCAGCGGCCATTTCGACGTTGATAATTTCATGGGTCACGGTGTTGCGTGTCACGACGAGCCAACTGCGGTCGCCAATCTCGTGGAACCATAATTCGCGGTGTAGACCCGCTGGATTGTCACGCAGATATGCGTATTCGTAAAACGCATCCGCTGCGTTTTGGACTTGCCAATCAGGGCGATTGATCAACGAGGCATCGCCAAGATACGTGAACTCCTGCGCATCGCGAGGACCAAGAAGCGGGTGATTGATAATCATGTCAGAGGCTCCTCAATGCAGGTTGGGCTGCGCGCCCATACCTTTTTCGTCGATCATGAAGCCACGGCGAAACCGGTCAAATCGGTAGGCGGTCGCAACCTTGTGCGGCGTGTCCGTCGCAAGCAGGTGGGCATAGCACATGCCCGATGCTGGTGTCGCTTTGAACCCGCCATAGCACCAGCCCCCATTGAAATAGAGCCCGGCAATGTCCGTGCGATCAATGATGGGCGAGCCGTCCATCGACATGTCCATGATCCCGCCCCACATCCGCAATAGCCGTGCGCGCCCCAATGCCGGGATCAGAGCCATGCCGCTTTCGCAGACGTCTTCGACCACCGGCAGGTTGCCGCGCTGCGCATAGCTGTTGTAGCTGTCCGGATCGCCGCCGAAGACCAGCCCGCCCTTGTCGGACTGACTGCAATAAAAATGCCCCGCGCCAAAGGTAATGACACCCGGCAGTATCGGTTTCAGACCCTCGGATACGAATGCCTGCAAGACTGTGCTTTCGATGGGCAGCCGCATATTCGCATTTGACATCAACCGCGACGATGACCCCGCCACACAGGCCGCTACCTTGCCACCACCGATGAAGCCGCGCGATGTTTCGACGCCAAGGCAGGCACCATTTTCTATGCGAAAGCCGGTGACTTCACAGTTTTGAATGATGTCGACACCCAGACTGTCGGCACCGCGCGCATAGCCCCATGCGACAGCATCATGTCGCACGGTGCCGCCGCGATGTTGTGCCAAACCGCCCTTGATCGGGAACCGAGCATCGTTGAAATTCAGGAAAGGGTAGCGTTTTCGGATCTGCTCAACGCTGAGCATTTCGGCATCGGCACCATTCAGAATCATCCCGTTGCCGCGCCGGGTAAAGGCATCGCGCTGCGCGTCGGTATGGATCAGATTGAGGATGCCGCGCTGGCTCACCATCGCGTTATAATTCAATTCCTGCTCAAGCCCCTCCCAGAGCTTCAGCGAATATTCATAAAACGGCTCGTTGCCGTCGAGCAGATAGTTGGAGCGGATAATGGTGGTATTTCGGCCCACGTTGCCGCCACCGATCCAGCCTTTCTCCAGCACTGCGATGCGCTTTTTGCCAAATGTTTTGGCAAGATAGTAGGCAGTGGCCAGCCCGTGACCGCCACCCCCGATGATAATGTAGTCATATGAGGCCTGCGGTTCGGGATCACGCCACACGGGCTTCCACCCTTTGTGTCCCGTCAACGCTTCCTTGATAACCCGAAGACCCGAATATCGCATGAAATGACCTCATTCATCTGCGACACTATATTCGCCGGAACGCCACAAAAATTAAGGGTCTGATCGGACGTTCACGTGTTCATTTCCGACAAATGCGAAATTTAGCGCCTCACGTCGCGTAGCTGGGTAACGCGGCGGCGACCTCGGTCAACCACTTTTCGACAATCTGGCATTCATCGAAAGTCTCTCTGTTTTTTGGGCGCAGCAGATAGTAACCGTCATCTGTGCGGACTTGGATGTCACCCAATGGACGAACAAGTGTGCCTGCGGCAAGGTGCCTGTCGACCAGATGCCCCCATCCCAAGGCAAGACCGATACCGTCCAGCGCTGCCTGGATCGCGAGGGGATATGTATTGAACAACATCACTTGATCGGGCTCGGTTCCGATCTCACCAACGCGGGAAAGCCATGATGTCCAGTTCATCCATTCCTTGTGCCCGGCGTTTACCTCGATCAAATCTTGGTTTTTTATTGCGACGGGCGTTGTCGCTGTGGGATTGGCGGCAAGGTAGTCTGGGGAACAGACCGGAAATACTGTTTCCCCAAACAGTAGTTTTGCGTCATGGGCGGGCCACCCCGCGTTGCCGCGCAGAATGGCCAAATCGACCGTATCGCCAAGGCATTCGGCATCGTCGTCAGACGCAACCAGCATGATTTTGATATTTTTGTTGGCGCTCCGAAACACCTGAAGGCGCGGCATCAGCCAAAGTGCTGCGACGGAGTTGGTCGCCGCGAGCGTGACAGACCTGACCTGATGTTCCGAGACGATGTGCCGCGATGTCTCGCGCAGGCTCTGTAAGGCAGGCTTTATCAGACTAAGAAAGCGCTGACCCTGCGGCGTAAGATGGATCGAACGATGCCCTCGTATAAAAAGCGGCATGTTGTAGTGATGTTCAAGAAGCCTGACTTTGCGGCTGATCGCAGTTTCGCTGATGTTCAGTTTGGTTGATGCACCGACAAAACTATTTTGCTCTGCTGCCGCTTCAAACGCCAGAAGGTAATCAAGCGGTGGCAGCGCTGGGTTGCCTTTTTTCATTTCTTGATCACGGCCAATCTATCCTTTTGTGCAAGGCGCGTACCGCCAATCGGAGCGGGTTCCAATGGCAGCATGGCGCTAATTAGCGCAGCCATAGAATATCAAAATAGCACTCAAAGAAAAGGCCATTGATGCGCAATATGCATGGAGTTCTAGCGCGATTCGGATAGAGGAATAACCGGTGCTGGCAGATGCTTCTGTCAGCTTTAATAATTAACTTCCGCAAACTTTGACTGGGATACCTGTCATGAATATGTCCAACAAACCACTTTTTCAGACCCCATACGAGCGTGCAGGAGTGGTAACGCCCGGTCTACCGATCCTCCCGTTCGGGATTGAGCGGCACCCGGTACCTGGTGGGGGCAGCCGCGCGGTCGGCATCATGAAAGGTGACGAAATTACCGTCCAGGACCGCGAAGGGTTGCAACCGGTAGAGCTGGTGTTTTTTGCCCCAGATGGAAGCTCCGATGCGGGGATGATTGGGGCCAAAGGCGGACGTGACCCTGTCGGGCTGAAGGCAGCGCTTTTGGGCGACCCTTCTGGTGCCAAGGTGGTGCAAGCGCTAGAAAAGGCAGGTTTCGACATTGGTCGCGCCGATGGCACAACGGTTTTCGCAGAAGGATCAAGCGCGGGGGATTATCAGACCTTTATCGCCGCGTCCGACGGCCTGCTGATCGTCTGCGCTCCCGGTGCCGCGATGGAGCCGCATGAACAGTGGGCGCCGACAGAAGTTGCTCTCTATGTGAAGCGGCTGAATCCGGGTGATGCTGATGCCAAGCTTTTGGCACCCGAACCGTTGGCGGATCCGCTGGCCGATTTCAATATTTTGCCCGGTGAAGCTAAGGCATATGAAGTGCGTGCGGGCCAGTATATTCAGGTGCTAGACGTGCAAGGTCGCGAATGTTCAGATTTTCAGGCATTTTCACACCGCGCTCTTGATAAAGGGCTCGAGCGTGAGATCGACCCGACAACCACGCGCTCTTTGATGGGTGCACTTTATCCGACACCGGGCCTGTTCGCTAAATATTCAAATTTTGATCAGGAACAACTGGTCGAGATCGTACGCGATACGGTCGGACGGCACGATACATTCGGCCTGTCATGTACGGCGCGCTATTACGAAGACCTCGGCTATCCTGGCCATATCAACTGCTCGGATAACATGAACATTGAACTTGCGCAGTACGGCGTGCGCCCGCGTGGTGGTTGGCCTGCAATCAATTTCTTCTTCAACACCATGCTGGACGACTCCAACGCGATCACCATGGACGACCCTTATTCTCGCCCCGGTGACTACGTGCTGCTGCGCGCTTTGACCGATCTGGTCTGCATATCCACAGCCTGCCCTTGCGATATTGATCCGGCAAATGGCTGGAACCCCACGGATATTCAGGTCCGCACTTATGATAAAAGCAATGATTTCAGCCGCTCTATCGGTTGGCGAAAAACACCGGAGGCGGATATGGAAGATACCAAAAAGACAGGATTTCACGATTGCTTTGCCCGCCATACCCGTGATTTTGTGGAGTATGCGGGCTATTGGCTGCCCAACCAGATGACCAACCACGGGGCGATCGCCGAATATTGGGCGGCCCGTGAAAAAGCGGTGGTGATGGATCTGTCACCGCTGCGTAAATATGAGGTGACAGGCCCGGATGCGGAAAAACTGATGCAGCTTTGCGTCACCCGCGATATCAAAAAACTGGCCGTGGGCGGCATCGTTTACACTGCGATGTGTTATGAACACGGCGGGATGATTGACGACGGGACCGTGTACCGTTTGGGCGAAACCAATTTCCGCTGGATCGGCGGCAATGATCAATCTGGCCTGTCGCTGCGAAAGCAGGCAGTTGAGCGCGATCTGAACTGCTGGGTGCGGGCGTCTACTGATCATCATTGCAACATTGCCGTTCAGGGCCCTCTCTCGCGAGATATCCTCAAACAGGTGATCTGGACCCCACCGCAGCAGGCGACGATCGAGGAATTGCCGTGGTTCCGCTTGTCGATCGCACGGATAGGTGATTTCCACGGGCCGTCTGTTGTGGTCAGCCGCACCGGATATTCTGGTGAATTGGGATATGAAGTATTCTGTCATCCCAAGGACGCGGTTCAGGTGTTTGATGCCATCTGGGCGGTCGGCGAACCCATGGGAATGATCCCGTTGGGCCTTGCCGCACTGGACATGCTGCGGATCGAAGCAGGCTTGATTTTTGCCGGATCAGAATTCGATGAACAGACAGACCCGATGGAGGCTGGTATCGGCTTTACCGTGCCCCTGAAAAGCAAAACCGATGACTTTATCGGTCGCGCCGCGCTGGAGCGGCGCAAGGCCACGCCAAGCAGAAAGCTGGTCGGGCTTGAGCTCGAGGGGGGGGTTGTCCCTGTGCCCGGCGATTGTGTGCGCGTCGGCAAGCCGCAGATCGGTGAAATTACATCGGCTATGAAATCGCCCGTACTGGGCAAGGTAATTGCACTCGCGAGGGTTGACGTGGCCCATGCCGAGATCGGTACTGCTATTGAGATTGGTCAGCTTGATGGTGAGCAAAAACGACTGAAAGCAATAATTGTGCCATACCCGCATTTCGATCCCACGAAGGAACGCGTGAAGGGCAACTATAGCTGAACGCTGGGTACTGCAAAGTTGTTGGCGGCAGGTTGCGAATGTTGGACGAACACGACCACGCCGCCATTTCAGCGAATGTAGCAAGACCAGAGGCTGAACGCCTTTAGCCAGGAGTGACGGGATGATGCTGCGGGGTTCTATTGCACCAGTGTCGGGGGCAGAGCTGGCCTCCAGTCAGGCGGCCAGTCAGGCGGCCAGTCCGAAGACCTTTTAAACAAAACGGATTTCGCCTGTCCCAATCCTGCGCCGCGTGGCTTTGCGCATGAAGGAGCATTTCGCTTTCTCATGGCCGAATCTATGCGCCCCACTGTTGATCATAGATGCATCAACCTCGATGCCGTGCTCTGCCAGCCGATTTTTTGCATCGTGCGCGATGCGTGCGTAACGACAATACCCCCGCATCGCGCTCAGAATAACTTTGTGGGGAAAACCGATGATTTTCGAGCAAACTATCAGACATCGAGAGCCTCCAAGTCAGAGCATTTTTTCAAATAACTATTTGAAATCAGATAAATTCAAAGACCGCCCCGTACGTGCGTCGCTGAAACCCCTTAACTTTTATAGCGGGTCTCTAAACGGCCTTTTTGCAAGAGCCAAATCGGAAGCGGGGCCTTTTCCCTCCCGTGCACTGGTGACATTCAGATTTGTCAAGCTTGACATAATGTCACAGGCTATGCACTCCTGACAGGACAATAGTTTTACTGATAATAAATTACGCCATGTAAAGAAGCGTAGCACAAAACAGCCAATGGGAGAGTCAAATGCCAGATCTTACCGAGCGTATCAGAAAGATGCACAGCCGCGATATCGCCGTCGCCTGGGCTTTTGTAGTCGGTCTTTGGCTGGCCATCATCTTTGTCGCGCTGGCGACGTGGAATTTGGCGCCTAGCAGCACGGCGCGTTTGGTACTGCTGATCGGTGGGGCGACCATTCTGGTCCTCAATACTGCAGCGATCTTCGCCATGTTGCGCCATTACCGCGAGGATCGTGATTTCATGTACGGGCTGGACATCAAGTTTCTTGATCTCGCCCGTGCCCAGAAAAAACGCTGAAAGGGCCGGATATGGCAAACTACATCCCCCCCGTCCAAAGCAAGATCAGCCAGATCATCGACGTGATCGTGCTGTTGGTTTTGGCGGTTGGCGCGCTTTATGTGCCGCTATTCTTGAACTTGGTCGGTAGCGCACAAACCTCAAATGTTCCGGACAACCCCACGTGGGAAGGCTTGGGGCAAAACCCCACTATGGTCGAGAAATGGAACGAGCTCGGCTACGCCACTGCTGCGGACGCGGCCGAACTGATCACAGCACGTTTTGATTACTCCTTCTCAATCCTGAACCTTCTCGTGATGATCGTCGTCGTCGTCGGCTATTATGCCATCGTGCTGCGGTTCTCCGGCAAGGAGTATAGAGAAGTGATTTCTGAAAAATTTGGCGACAAGTGAGCAGGGACTGAACATGGATATCTGGAATGTCATGGAATACACCGCTTGGGGTCTTTCGATCGTTTTTGGGCTATATATTGTCATCGACTGGATCAAAACCGACAGCACCTACAGCGAAGAGGAACTTATGTCCTCGCGCGAGGGTGAGCTTGAGGCGATGACCGAAGAACAACAACTCTGAACGGGGAAAATAAGATGTCTAATACCGATATCACATCTGCCGAAATGGATGGAATGGGCCCCAAAGGAACCAAGCTAGGTCTAGCGCGGGTATTGGGGCCGGCGCATATTTGGGGACTTGGCGTGGGGATCGTCCTTGTGGGCGAATACATGGGCTGGAATTTTGCGGTCGGCAAAGGCGGCGCGTATGCTGCATTGCTTGCTTGCTGGTTCGCCGGCATACTTTATTCCTGCGTCGCTATGATTGACAGCGAGGTGACGTCGACTGTCGCCGCAGCAGGCGGCCAGTACACGCAGGCCAAACATATTGTCGGCCCGTTGATGGCCTTCAACGTCGGCCTCTATTTGGTCTTTGCCTATACGATGCTGGAGGCGGCAAATGCGATCACGTTCGGCTTCTTGATAGATACAGTGGCCGGCATGACCGGACATGAGGGCCTCGATCAGAGGCCTTTTATCATTTTGTCGATCATGTTTCTGGCATGGCTAAACTATCGCGGTGTTCTGGCAACACTGACCTTTAGTTTAGTTATCACGGCGTTCGCCTTTTGCGCGATCATTGCGCTCTTTCTGTCGACGGCGGTCTTTATGTCTGACAGCCCGTTGCGCCATGTCGAGTTAATGACAGATCTGCCCTATGGCTGGCTGGGTGTCCTGGCGGCGATGCATTTCGGCCTGTGGTATTACCTCGGGATCGAAGGTACCTGCCAAGCGGCAGAAGAGGTCCGGTCGCCCGCGCGCGCGCTGCCCTTTGGTACGCTTGCCGGTATCATGACACTGCTGATTGCGGCGACGCTGACATGGTATGTTAGCGTTGGGCTTATGCCTTGGGAGTATTTGGGCCAAGCGGGTGTTCCTCTGTTTGACGCGGCACGTCTGTCGGGTTCGATGACGCTGATGGTGCTTTTGGGTGTCGGCACGATGTTCGCCACGCTAGCTTCGGCCAACGGTTGCATCAATGATGCCAGTCGGGCGTGGTTCGCCATGGGACGTGATCACTATTTACCCGACTGGTTCGGCGCGGTGCATCCCAAATTTCGCACACCTTATAGGTCGATTATCTTTCTTGTGCCAATCGCGTTGGTTTTTGCCTTGGGTGCGCCTTTGGATCAGGTGATCACATTCTCGATCCTGTCGGGCCTTTTGGGTTATACTTTCATGCCGATGAACGTGATCTTATTCCGCCGTAAATGGCCGCTGGACACGATCAAGCGGGGGTATGAGCATCCGTTCCACCCGATCCCGGCGATCATTCTGTTGTGCCTGTGCGGGGTGACGTTCTTTGCTGTATTCCTCGGCTACGGCTCACAACTGGTGGCGATGCTATCTTTCTACATCATCGTGTCGCTTTGGTTCCACTTCTGGCGCTACCGCTTTGTGCGGCGGGCTGCGCAGTTCACGATGCCGTGGCCTAGGCCGCGCGGCTACTGATACAAACGGATAACCGGCCCGCTCCTTCCGCGGGCCGACCTCTTTTTTCCCGGAGAAGCAATGGACCGATTTGTCACTGGTGCAATTTTGGTAGGGGCCGCTATACTGTTTGTTCTGCTGGTGCAGCACTTGCGCCGCGCATCGGTCCAGAGAATTACGCAGCGCACGCGCTACCTTGATGCCTGCCGCGCCCTGCTGGATGCGCCACGTATGGGGCGCGGAAACAGCGGATTCGCCCGACTGGGTGGGCATCATCAGGGGGTCGAGGCGGATATCCAAGTGCTGCCCGACACGCTGACCTTCCGCAAGCTACCCGCGCTTTGGGTGCTGGTGACGCTGCCCGGCACTCTGCCGGTGAGCGCCACGATAAACCTGATGATCCGTCCGACCGGGATAGAACCCTTCTCGCGGTTTCAGTCGCTGACACATCAGTTGGAACGGCCCGATGATTTTCCCGACGATTGCGCGATTCGAACTGACAGCCGCGCTCATATGCCACCCGAGGAGCTGGTGAGAGCTCACCTGCATATTTTCGACGATCAGAAAGTTAAGGAACTGGTGATCTCCCCCAAGGGCGTGCGCATCGTGTTTCTGGCCGAAGAGGCGCAGCGCAGCCGCTATCTGATCTACCGAGACGCAGAGATGGGCGTCACGCCTCTGGCACCCGACCTTCTGAAGCCCAAGCTGGATCAACTGATCGCCCTGCGCGCGGATGTACTGAATGTCGAAACAGCCGAAGTGCAAGGCTTACGCGCATGAGTATTGTGTCTCGCGCCACAGTAAACCCGCACCTAGTGCTGGCTTCGGCGATTATCCTGCCAGCCTCAGGCCAGGTGCTGAATCGACAGCCTGTACGTGGTCTAGTCTTCGTGTTCTTTATATTACTGCTGGGCGGCTTTACGCTTCAGACTGCGGCACCTGGCGTGTCACTTGTTGGCAAGCTGTCGGGCGGCCTGTTCGTCTATGCAATCGCGATCTACGACGCGTATAAAACCGCTCGTATCCGCCACTCCGTCTGGGCAGCCAGTCGACCCAGACAACCGTCTCGGTGCCACTGAACTTGAACGCCGCTGGGAAGTCGCGACATCGGCACCTTAATGCCACGGGCCTACGTCCCGACTGCATCACCTCAGAATGAGCTCGTCCCGGACTCCCCGGCGAGCTTGAGGATATGCTCCCTGACGGCAAAACCGCTGCCCTCAATCGAAATATGGGACTGGTGCATTAACTGTGGAGCTTTTGCGCTGAATATTGACAAAGGACCGCATCATGCCAAGTAAATGGCCATTCAAATGTTGTTGTCACTCTTGGCAAACTTAGCCCGGTGACGAAGGTAGAAATCCCAATAATAGATCGCATTATTTTTCCTCGCTCAACGATTTTCAAGTCTATCTGTAGGGGCAAAAACCGGCCCGCCAAAAGCAGGGAACTCGCAGATTTGTAACACTTGACCCGATTTTGAACGTCGATACAGATCGTTGCCTAAAATTGATGCGAAAAACAAAGGGGACCGGTTATTTCGCTGTAACGAAGTGGCGCTTATGCCGTCAGATATATGTACCCTTAATATCAGGAGGCTCACATGAACCACACAACGACCAAAATCGACCAATCTTCAGTTGAAACTGCCAAAGGCGGCGGATGCTGCGGTGGAAACAAGGCCAGCCAAGGCATAGATGCCCCTGCTGCACCACGGGCATCCGTCAAAGCGCCTGCGGCAAGATCGGGTAGATGTTGCTGTAGTTGATCCAACGCGGAACCTGCTACAGGCCGCGATGTCCGCACAGATAGGGCCGGTCTCGCCCGACAGTTGCACATCATTATGCATATCTGTTGTGCGAAACCGGGCATATGTTTCTGGATAGCTCTAGCACTGGATTGCCTGCTGGATCGTCTATACCCTGACAAAACCTGCAACATATTGAAAAACGAAGGCACCCTAGTGGAACATCAACACGGTGACGACACCGAGAACCACGATAGTCGCAACGAGAACAAAGGCTCCATAAGCCTGAGCGGCGGGGTGGCGATGGGCACCGGCGTGATGGTCGGTGCCGGTATTTTCGCGCTGACAGGCCAGATCGCGCAACTGGCCGGACCACTCTTTCCATTAGCGTTTGTCGCGGGCGGGGTCATCACAAGTTTCAGTGCATACAGCTACGTAAAGATGTCGAACGCCTTTCCGTCTTCGGGGGGTATCGCTATGATCCTGCAAAAGGCGTATGGGCCGGGAGCAGTTGCCGCGGCGGCGGCCTTGTTGATGGCGCTGTCGATGGTGATCTCCGAAAGCCTCGTTGCGCGAACCTTCGCGACCTATGTACTGCGACCCTTCGACATTACTGGCGGCCCGCTGGTGCCGATCCTTGCCGTCGGCGTGATCCTTTTTGCCTTTCTCGTCAATATCGCCGGTAGCCGATCGGTCGGACTACTCTCACTAATTATGGCAGTGCTCAAGATTGGCGGCATCGCGTTGTTTGGCATAGCAGCACTTTGGACAAGCGGGTTTCAATTCGCGGCGGCGAGCGCTTCGTCTCCGGGGTTTGATATCACCGGATTTATAGCATCTGTGGCCCTGGCCATCCTTGCGTTTAAGGGGTTCACCACGATCACTAACAGCGGTGGAGAGATCATTGATCCGCACCGCAATGTCGGCCGAACAATCATCATCTCGATCGCGATCTGTGTTGTTGTCTATCTGATTGTGGCCTTTGCGGTCGGATCAAGCCTGACGATAGACCAGATTATAGCGGCCAAAGATTATTCATTGGCTGAGGCCGCAGCACCTGCACTTGGGAACGCAGGGTTCTATTTTACCGTCGTGCTGGCGGCTGTGGCAACAGCCTCTGGTGTTCTGGCCAGTGTCTTCGCAGTTTCCCGAATGCTGGCTATGCTCACAGAGATGAAAATGATTCCGCACCGGCATTTCGGCATGTCGGGGCCAATCCGTAGCCACACGCTGGTTTATACGGTCGTGATCGCATCGATCCTTGCAGTCTTTTTTGACCTAACACGGATTGCATCATTGGGAGCATTTTTTTATCTGGTCATGGATATGATCGTGCATTGGGGCGTTTTGCGCTTCATGCGGCAAGAGGTGAAAGCAAACGGGCTGATTATTGTCTTGGCGTTGGTGTTTGACGCGGTTGTGCTGGTTGCCTTTACGTCGATGAAACTGCAATCCGATCCGCTCATTGTTGTCTACGCTGTGATCGCGATCACAGCAGTCTTTGTATTTCAGCGGCTTTATCTGTCGCGCTGGACTGCGCCACGACCAAGCGAAAAACATTAACCTTCCCTAAACAATGGGCGCGTTCGGGATGCAGGTGTCGGGCGTGCCTGTAAAGATAGCAATTCCGGCGAAATGCGTGACAAACAGGATCAGCACAGCGGGGATGGTACCTTCGGTGCTCGCTGTCGGAATAGACGCGGAGTTTTGCGCTCCAACTGCAATCGCTGTGACCGGCGGGCTACTCTTGTCAACTGGGCTGTCGCTTTTGTTTGTGCATTCGTTGCTCCGCGTGGTCAACAACCTCAAAACCCGCGCGCACAGCATTTTGGTCAATGCTTTCAGCGCGAACCAACCAGCAGCGAAACTGGCGGAATGAAGCGTGCCCCTAAGCCGGCACCAACGCCGACTTGCGCCGCTGGGTTGACTGGCAGCGGCAATACGCCTTTCTATATTGAAAAATTTGGTAAATGACCTTGTGCAAACTTAAGCTGTGCAAGCACTATGAACCATCTAAGGATATGGGAATCGTCACGTTTTGTGGCTACAATTCATCGAATTTTCCGAAGCAGATTGGATAGCCAATGAGCGCGATTGCACGGCACAACGTTCAGACCTCGGGTTCAGGTGAACGCGTGATGCTCTTTGCACATGGATTTGGATGTGATCAGACAATGTGGCGCCACGTGGCACCGCAATTCGAAGATACATTTAAGGTCACAACCTTCGACTACGTCGGCGCGGGAGAATCTGATTCCAGTGCCTATGATCCAGACAAATATGCAAAGCTTGATGGTTACGCCGCGGATGTCGTCGAAATCGGCGAAGAGCTCAATATTGAGAACGGTATATTTGTGGGTCACTCCGTCAGCGCAATGATCGGCGCGTTGGCCGCTTTGCAAAGACCCGCGATGTTCAGCACGCTTGTCATGGTTGGTCCTTCCCCGCGCTATATTGACGACACGGATTATGTGGGCGGGTTCAGTGGCGAAGACATCGATGATCTTCTAACATCGTTAAAGGACAATCCGCTTGCTTGGTCTGCCTCGATGGGCCCTGCGATCATCGGCAACCCAGACCGTCCGGAGTTCGGGCACGAACTGGCAGAAAGCTTCTGCAAGCTTGATCCGGAAATTGCCTACGGCTTTGCTCGCGCGACATTTACCTCCGACAATCGGGCCGACCTTCCAAATATCACTGCAAGCACCCTCATATTGCAGTGCCGCGATGACATCATCGCCTCAAAGCAGGTGGGCGAATACGTCCGTGATCACATCCCCAAAAGTAAGCTTGTAATGCTGAATGCCTCTGGTCATTGCCCCAATCTTACAGCGCCCGATCAGGTCAGCGCCGCAATACGCGACTTTGTCTGATGTCAAACCCGGCAAAAATTTCAGCCACCGTGCGAAATTTTGACAATGCTCCCTGCGGATATCTCACCTTCGACGAAGAAGGGAACATTCTCGAAACGAACAACAGGTTGCGAGAATGGCTGGGGATCTCGACCGCTGATCTTGAGGGGTCGCATGTCACACATCTTTTCAGCATGGCCAGCAGGATTGTATTTGAAACAAGCATTGCACCGCTGCTGACCCTCAAAGGGCAAGTGGAAGGTGCCAGCCTTGATCTTCGCGCGAAGAACGGCGCAAAAATTCCCGTACTGTTGAGCGCCGAAGCCACCGGAACAGGATCACAGCGCCTTACCACTCTCGTTTTCTTGTTAGCGGATGCACGTCGCAATTTTGAACGCGAACTTGCTATGGCGCGTTCCGAAGCCCAAGCGCAGTTGTTAATGAAGCAGCGCGAAGGAGAGTTACGCGAGCAATTCATCGCAATTCTGGGGCATGATCTGCGCAATCCGTTGACGTCGATCTCATCAGCCGCACGCATGTTGTCGGCTGAACCCCTTAGTGATCGTGGCAAAGAAATCATCAAGCTGACCCAAGGCAGCATTCAGCGCATGTCGCTATTGATTGCCAACGTCCTTGATTTCACGCGCAACCGTCTTGGGGGCGGCATCGAATTAAACCTATCCGATGGCAAGGAATTGGAGCGCGAGATCAGGCAAGTCGTGGAGGAACTTCGATCTGCACATTCCGGGCGTGAAATTCGATTGGAAATTTCGAAACAAGAGAGCGTTCGTTGCGATGTGTGGCGCGTTGGGCAACTTTTGTCGAACCTATTGGGGAATGCGCTGACCTATGGAGACCCTGCGCAACCCATCCGAGTGGTCTGTAGCGCTCTGAAGGACGGCGGCCTCGAACTCAGCGTTTGGAATGGTGGCAAACCAATCCCGCCGTCAGCGATGGAGCGGTTGTTTGATCCGTTTGTCCGCAGCACAAATCATGACGACCCGAGGGGGTTGGGCCTGGGGCTACATATTGCCTCCGAAATTGCCAAAACACATGGCGGCAGCTTGGATGTCTCATCCAATGTCGAGCGGACAGTATTTACGTTCCGCTTGCCAAATGGCGAACTCGAAACTTGACCAGAGATTGATCCAGCAAGATTGCATGCACTTTGCGCATGCCCCGCGTGTCCGGAAAATGATTGGCGAGGCCCAGGCGAAGTTTGTATTTGTGATGGATCGAGACCATGCTCTAAAAGCCGCCTTTAACACTGTCGCGACTGCCCTCGTCACGCCCGAGCGGGCGTTTTCTTCGACAAGAAAATGACTAATGACGCACGCAGCGCAGCATGGGCGGCAGGACGCATTCTGCTTGCTGTGCAGACTGGAGGCGGTCTCTCAGCTCGACGGGTTGTCCAACAAGGACCATGCCGGTCTGGTCGATGCTGAGTCGCTTCCTCGAACCTCGGGTAGAGCCTCGCAAATGGCTTTTCTTGGCTATACCTTACCAAGTCCGAGCCAGACCGCCGGATACAGCTGATCACTGATCGACCGGGGTTGAGTTCCAGATCGACGGCTCGACTCATGCGCCTGGCAACTTTGCGCAGTATTCAAGGCGCTCCATCGGGGTTTGTACCAAGCTGAGACCTGCTTCATAGGCAAAGATATGAACATATGTCTTGCATTGGTCGGAAACTGTGAAACCATCCAAATTTATTGGGAAATGGAGGAGCACAATGAATTATTTCAAGGAATTGTTAGCTATTGGGGGTCTTACTATAGCCCTAAGTAATAGTGCGTATGGGGCTGAACACAGCGAAGATGGCGGCAACAAGGATTACCGGACTTTTACCTCAGACAATATTAGCTATGGACAGATTGGGGACAGTTATACCGCGGATCTCGTCATGTATCTCGCCGGCAACCAGTTCATGGTAATAGAAGACCTTATCAAAGACTTTCAAAGTAAGAACCTAGATATTAAATCGATCTACGTTGAAACCATTCCGCCCGGGCAGATCGTAAACGGTCAGCTTCTTAAACAGGGACAAATCAATGGCCAGGACACAGCGCAAAATCCTGATCTCTACGCGTCGGTCAATCTTGGCCATCTCCAAGCCTTGGCTGCCAAAGGCAAAATGACCGAATATAAAGTCTATACGCACAACAAACTCGAACTTATGGTCGCCAAGGGCAATCCTAAGAACATTTCTGGTGCCGAGGATTTGGGCCGGGATGATCTCGTTCAATCTCATCCCAACCCTAAAACCGAAGGCATTATGAAATTTTACGGTGTGCCGATGCTTCGGGAACTCGGTCTCTATGACCAAGTTACTGGAGGGCAAGACTGTAAAGGGTGTTGGGCGGTGGAAGGCAAAGTCTGGTTTACAGACCGTCATCATCGAGAAACGCCGCAGCGGATTGAAGACGGGCTTGCTGACGTCGGCATTGTCTGGACGACTGAAGTGAAGGAGGCAGTGGATGAGGGGCGCGATGTAGAAGGTGTGGCCATTGCTGCGCCCTATAATAAGCAGGACGAAGTTAGTTATGCCATAGGAACGCTCGTCGAAGGCCGCAACCTTGAAAACGCCGCCTTGTTTCTAGATTTTCTGTCAAGCGAAGCGGCACAGGACATCTATGCATCCTACGGGTTCGTACCTGCCAGCGCAGAAGAGTTGACGTTGAAGCAGATCCCTGAATGACCAAAGTAGCACGGTGCTTTCTGAACTGTGCTACCTCTCAAAAACTATCGATATCTACCGTTTATGGAGGTGCCAGAGAGAAGCGGCGCGGAGGTGCGCGGTTTTTCGCGCGCATTTTTTGGGGATCGGAACCGCATCGTTCTCAAAAAGGTTGAACGTTCAGTAGAAACATTGACCAAAGCGAGGATATAATGGACCATTCTAAGCACACCCCCATCCGCCCTGAAGAACTGACCTCTGCGACCGTTGACGGTGCCAATGTCTATGGACCGGACGATAGCCACATTGGTGACGTCTCCCATTTTCACGGAGCTGGTTCGTCCGCACAAGCTGTAGTGGACGTCGGCGGGTTCCTCGGTCTCGGAGCAAAGCCGGTATCTCTGCCCGTCTCGAACCTGAATTTCATGCGGGACGAGAGCGGCAAAGTTCATGCAACGACCACCATGACCAAGGATCAGCTGAAGGATCTGCCCGAGCATAAACACTGACCATCTTTGAGTTTCATTAATCACCAGGGCCAGCATGCGTTTGTGTGCTGCCCTTTTCTGTTCTGAGCATACCATTGCCGTTGCTAAATCAGCTGGACATACAATGCTTGTATAGACGAACTCCAAACTGCGTAGGATCAGCTATGTGTAGCCTTTATTCAGACACCATGCCGGTCGACGCGATGCGCCAGCTTTTCGCAGTCGAACTGGAAAACGACCATCTTGGCAACGCGGCGCCGCAGCCCGCGACCTTTCCAAAAGGAACTGCCCCAATCATTGGTTTGGACACCGACGGCACCCGTTGGATGAAGAACACGCATTGGGGCTTCGTGCTCCAACAGGTCTAAATCACCCCGGGTTTGTCGGAGACCGTCAACTTAAGTAAGGATGATGGTTATGACGAAAAGCAAAATGGCAAACCGCTACTCGCCCGAGGTCCGCGCACGTGCAGTGCGGATGGTTTTTGAGCATCAAGGCTCCTATGAGACG
>DRFG01000011.1 GCA_011050655.1 Roseobacter sp. | reverse complement strand
TACCGCTTCAAAGCCAGTTCAGAAGCCGCAAAGAAAACAACAAAGGAGAACGCCACGTTGACCAAAGCATAGCCGCCGATACATAACCAAAAGCGGGTCAAATCTCGGTGAAAATACCGGGTCAGTTCTCAGTGACATTCAACACTTGAAAGCCCCCCCGTGCAGCCTCCAGCAAGGGAAAGGGGGCTTTTTTTTGAAATCCTGCGCGGTCTTTTCGTGAGACCGCCCAGGATCAAAAAATCGAAAGAGGACGAAAAAATGACACACGTTTCTGAAGTCGAGAATTACGCGATGCTGGACTTTGAAGCGTCGAGCCTGTCGCTGGAGAGCTGGCCGATAGAGGTCGGCTTATCCTGGCTTGAAGGTGGCGAAACTCAGACCTGGAGCTCATTGATCCGGCCCGCGCCTGAGTGGGAAATGTCGGACTGGTCGGCGCAAAGTGCTGCTGTGCACGGGATTGCAATTGAAGCCCTGCTCGACGCGCCCACAGCGTTAGCGGTGGTTGATAATCTATTCAATAATCTGGCAGGAAAAACAATGTTGTCGGATGCACCGGATTTTGAACAGCGCTGGCTGGCGCGGTTGTTGAATGCCGCTGAGCGGACCTCTGCACCAAGTATAAGGGATTATCATCACATATCATTCCACCTTTTCTCAGGTCTTGCACTCGACATGCTTTACGAAAGTCTGGAGCGGAATATTGCTCCGCATCGCGCCGGCCCGGATAGCGCAAGACTCGCCAAAGCGTGGGCTAAAGCTCGGCATTACTGAAACTTCCTCGTCAGAAATTTGGGGGACGTGTGACAAGAGTTCTCAAGGGCAACTCTGCCTAAACCTAATCCCCGCCCATCGATTGTTTCGCGATTACAATGTGGAACTGGCCTGCTTGGCAGACAATTTCGGCGCACCTGCTGGTGTTGCGCAGACAACCCTTCAATGCGCAACGGTTCTCCGCATACGAACCTTTCAAATTTGCGTTTTATTAAGTTGCGGAACCAACACCGGTTGCTCGCGCAGCGATCATGCTGTCGATCGTGCCGCACATGAAACCTGGCGATTTTAGGTAGTATATCGTGGAACCAGAAATTTAACGAGTATAGCTAAAAATAGCTGTCAGCTTCAGAGAGGTTGAGACACGCACTGATGCACATCGGCGATTTTGCCGTAGATATAGTTGACACCATATTCTATAATCCCCTATATTAAACATATACATCAATAACTTAGCTAAGTTTCCTACCATCCCAGCCAACACACTTCAGACTAGACAGGTACGCAGCCAAGCCACCCGTTAGCGCTGGTTCTGCCCCAGTTTTCGGCCCAGCTATGGGTGTCACGGGTGGCCCCAGTTTGATTGTCCGGGGCCTATGCCACGGGCTAGAGCAGGCCGTAGTACTCCCAGTCGTCACGCTTGTTATCCGCCGCCGAGCCCGTTTGAAGGTGCTCTGGACGACAGCAGAGCTCGTTATGGCATCGGTGCCGTATCACCACCCGCTCGCTTAGCACCTCCCGGTTAACCACGCAGTACACGAACCTCGCCGCCGCCACCTGCCGCCCTCGGAACCGGGTCTTGGGCCGCTTCACCGTCCCTCGCACCCAGCACCCATTGGCGTCTTCCTCAGTTCGCCCCAAGAGCAAGTCGACCCTCGAAAGGGCCTCCTCGTAGTGGTTCGACGTGATTTCCGTCAGCCAGACTTCGCTATCGTCGTGATAAACAAAGTCGCTCATCCGATGATCTCCACTTCTTGATGAAGCCCCTTCGCCTTCATGTGTTCGACTATGGTGACGCCATCGCAATCCGGGCCATAGATCTTACCGCTGTCGAGCGGTGTAGCCTGATTTCGCCCAGATTGACCTTCCGTAGTCCTTTCCGCCCCACTTCACTGAGCTCTTTTCCCATTTTAGTTGGATCACTAGGTGACGGGTTTGATTAGATCTGATACCCAAACCTTCCCGGAGGTACCTTGACACATCGTCTTGCGGCGCAGCGAGCAGACCTTGCACAGGGGTTGCGATGTGCCAGAAATATTCTTTTATCAAATGCCACCGTATGACCCCATAGGCGCTGACCTCGGGCAGTGGCCGGCAAACGCAGCGGGCCGGTGACGAAGTGAGCTTGCGGCGTGGAAAGCACATCAAAACGACCGCATCCAATCCGTCGCTGACACCTGGTGTCGCGCAGGTTGATAGTTCGCCCTTTTTGGTTATCGGGTTTATACCCGAATTACTTTGTACTGGGTGTTTTGTAATTTTAATCAAAATCTGCCGGATATTCTAAGATGGATCGACTTCCGGTACGGAGCCAAGCCTGACTATGAAGGAGGGTTCTCCAACTTCCCCGGAATTTGGGTCTTCTACAACTGAATAGGCATCAGCACCGACGCAACTTTCAGAGCGATGCTCGCGTTCTGCGCGCAATTGCGCCTCGTGAGATGAGGAATACTTGATCTGTTTATCAATGCTCAAGCTGACCCGACCGTCGCCCCCGGATTTCTTTTCGACGTAGGTCTGACAGATATAATGCACCTTGGGGTCATTTTCGTTATCTTCGCTCATGTCAGTCTCCTGATCTGAATTATCGGACGATTGCGGTGCAGTTCGCCGACGTATTAATTTCCAACTATCGTCGCAGTCAGAATACGCCCCTGTTAAACGGATTGCTTAACGAGGGCGTATGATTAGCCTGATTTCAAGATACGCTATCGGCGACTAGTGGAGTTTTTTGCCGTTGATCGCTACGGCGGGCTTACCAGTCAAAGAATTCGCCGTCGCTAAAACTTTCGGCTTTTCTTGTTTTGGTTTCTTGACCTCTTTCTTACTGTTTTTGCCTTTAGCCATGGGATGTCCTTCCAATATGCAGCGATCCAGAGCCGGAATGGCAAAGGCTTGGCTGCGGATCTTACACTTTTGCCGACCTTGGGCAAAAGTGGGCTTGATTTGTCGGGCCTACGTTAGCTTAACAGCTTTTTTCGGTGCTTCGTCTATCGCTCTTTGTTGACCACGCGAAATAGTCATCACCGGGGATTCAAACATTGCTTTGCTGCTGAGAAATCTTCGGCGGTATCGATCTCGGTTTAATTCAGGCCGGTGATATCAAGGACGCGGAAAACCACGCCTTGCCCCGCCAGACGCGCATATGCCGCCTCGCAATAGTCTTGCAGGTTCGCATAGTTTTCCATCATCTTTGCAAGTTCAGCGAAAAGAAGTGGGCCGGTTTTGGCGCTGATCTTCTCAATCCCTATCGATTCACCCAAAGCCAGTTTCGGATCCACATCTTTACCGACTTCAAGGACCTGCATGTCATCGTCTGTAATGACTTTGACCTCTTCGTCTTCCAGTGCGATGTCACGGTCGATGCACAGCACGTTTGGCTGATCTATGTCGACAAGCTGGCACAAGATTTTGACGTCAAATACCACATCAGCATCAAACTTGATAAACTCGGCCGCGCCAATGGCGGGTGCCGCCAGCATCAAAGAGTAACCGGTGTTCGTGTCGCGGTAGCGTTCGTTGATCACATAGGTAACGCGGATGCCCCGAAAGGTCTTGTCGATGAATTGTTTGATTTCGTCGGCCCGATGGCCAAGCACCAAGACAAACTGCGATATACCGCAGCTTAGGCAGTTACGGATCATTCTTTCCAGAATGACCGACCCGCCTACGGACAGCAGGCTTTTGGGGCAGTTATCGGTCAAAGGGCTAAGCCGAGAGCCGATGCCAGCGGCCAGAATGACGGCTATCGGCGTGCGGGGGATTTCGTGACTAATGTCATTTAGTCCTATTCGTGGCGGGATAAGAAAGATTATTTTGCGAAGCTATGCTTTTGGCCGTGAACGATGTTTTTGCCCCTGATCCAAGACTTGTAGGTGCCCCAAAACAGCTGACGTGCTGCAAAGACCCAAAGCATTGGAATAAGCTGATTAAAAATCAGACCCGCTGAGAGCATGAAGATGAAGACACCTTCATCAAAGGCGCTTATTTTGCGTTGCTCGCGCAGGAACCACGACAAGTTTTCCCGAAGGCCAAAGCCAAGGCCGGCGGTGGTTCCGACCGGCTTCAACCTCGCCATTCTGGTGGGGTAATCCGGTTCGCCTGCGGTTTCGATCTCAAGGGAAACGTACTTTGCATAGCCGCGCAAGTTATAGAACGCGATACCAACCATCGCGAGAAACACAGGGATCACGCTGAGGGGCTGCGCATAAGCCGCATAGCCCACAGCACCAAACCAAAGCGCAACCTGCACCTGATCTGCCAGGCGGTCATAGTAGCTTCCTATTGGGGAAGACACTTTTCGATACCGCGCCATCTGCCCATCCATACAATCAAGAATATGGCTGACGTGGATCAGGATTGCTGCCGCGATGAACTATCCAGGGCCGCCGATAATGATCACGATCGTTGCGACCACCGCGACTAGAAACGAAGCCGCTGTCACGCGGTTCGGTGTAATCCATGGAACGCTGACTGCACCATAATTGGCAGCAATTGCGAGTGGCGATGTAACGAAGGACGACCACCATTCATCGTCACGGGTCTTCGTAGCCCATAGTCTTGCGAGTTTATCTGTCATGACACCACCTTGGCCCGCACGTGGTCGGGTTTGAGCAACAAGATCAGCTTCGCGCCTTTTGGCCGGAGAGGTGATACGATATAAGCTACTTCCGCCTGCAATGTCATCAGAACATCTTTGAGCGTCGCAAGAGAAAATCTGATGTCATATTCAGATAATTCACCAACATTCCCAACCTGAAACACTTTGCCGGCAAAGCAGCCTTTGCCCTCGTAAATGATGATAGATTTCTCACGCAGCCGTTCGCGCAAATCTCGGACAGATAACGCCGCTGGCATCCGAACCGTCGTCAAAATCGAACACATTTCCGCTTCATCAATTAAAAGTCGAGGTTCAGCCGGCGCATACCGTCACGCAGCTGATCAGCACGGGCCTTGGTGCGCGCAAAGCGTTTGATGACGCCCTCGCGTAAAATATCTGTCAGCGCTTGTTCCAGTGCAAAGAACAACGGAACGGCTGGGGTGTTAGGTGTCTGGCAGTGATTTCTCAGGAAAGCATAGAAGGTCGCGAGGTTCAGATAGGTCGTTTTGGGAGCATGTCTTTTCAGTTGCTTGAAGCGTTTTTTGCGACAAACGACAGGCCAGGATAAGAGCCTATCGCCTTGGAGCTTGAACTGGACACGAACGCGATGTGGCAAACCTCCATGTCGATCAACTCTGCGCCGATAGAACTGACACCGTCCACCACAAACAGCGCACCGTTTGCTTTGACCAACACGCCAATCTGGGCGAGCGGGTTCAACATGCCGGAACAGGTTTCGTGGTGAACCATGGCTACTACATCAATTTTGTGGGCCGCCATGTATGCTTCGATTTGCGCAACATCGAACGGGGTGCCCCAAGGCATCTCAAGAAGGTGAGTGTGCTTGTTGTGGATCACAGAGGTTTTGTGCAACCGATCGCCAAATTCCCCGTTCGACAGGATCAGGATCGCACCCTTGCCAACGACCGAGGATAGGATCGCCTCGTTTGCTGCTGTGCCTGATCCGGTTATAACCACAGCACGATAGCGTGCGCGGTTTCTGATCTGAAACAGTGAAATCAATTTGTGTTCGATACTTCTAAGTAGGTTATCGAAATCAGGTTCACGATGGCAAATATCCTCCTTGCTGATCGCCGCACGTAACGTCTGGGCCACATTCACGGGGCCAGGGGTGAAAAGCAGGTATTTATCCAAGGTTAAATCATGCTCCTACGACCCCAAGATCAAACACTTGGGGTCGGTATGCCCATGATACGTCAGTGCACGGGATCCGGGCAGCGTCGGATTGCATGGCTGACACATTATCGGCGCGGTACTGATGCTCGTACATCCGGCGGCGGGGATAAGATCAGGTCGCAGGAGGCGAAAGCTTGCTGCAATAAGCTAACTAAGGGTTAGAGTGGCTGGATAACCCTGCCAGAACTCTTACGTCCCCCTTCTCGTTGCTTATACTTGACGTAAGGGAAAGGCGTTAATCACACCCAATGAACTTAACGGATGGAACATCTACCCCCATCTGTTGTTGGGTCACGGCAATGATACGGCGGGGAGCTTTGCCTCCGCTATACGCTGTGAACGGAATTGAATTAAAATAAGGACTGCTTTCAATGAAAATTCTTATGGTACTTACCTCTCATGACCAACTAGGCGACACGGGCAACAAAACCGGTTTTTGGCTCGAAGAATTTGCCGCACCCTATTACGTTTTTAAGGACGCTGGGGCCGACATTACGCTTACCTCTCCGAAGGGCGGGCAACCCCCGCTGGACCCATCCAGCGACGCAGAAGATTCGCAAACCGAAGATACCAAGCGGTTCAAATCGGATGATGCGGCACAGCGTGAACTGGCAAATACAGTCAAGCTCGACACGGTTTCGGCCGATGATTTCGACGCGGTCTTTTACCCCGGCGGCCACGGCCCGCTTTGGGATCTGGCAGAAGATGCACATAGCAAAGCGCTGATCGAAGGTTTCGCAGCCAAGGACCGCCCGGTCGCAGCGGTATGTCACGCGCCAGCGGTATTCAAGCATGCAAAGGGCACCGACGGCAAATCAATTGTGTCAGGCAAGACAGTGACCGGTTTCACCAACACTGAAGAAGAAGCGGTTGGCCTCACCAACGTGGTCCCGTTCTTGGTCGAAGACATGCTAAAATCCAACGATGGCAACTATCAAAAGGGTGATGACTGGGCGTCGTTTGTCGTGACAGACGGTAAGCTGGTGACTGGGCAAAACCCAGCATCCTCGGCAGAAGCGGCACGTAAATTGCTAGAGCTTCTTTGATATAGGATCTATGCACATCGGGGGGCATAAGCCCCCCGATGTACGCAAGCACGGTCCGTCGTCCGACAGCGGATGCCGTCATTTCACTCCGTGAAGTTAACGAAAGATCGGGAGCACCCATTTTTGTGGGCATTGCTTTGACGGTAGCCAGACAGCAGTAATATTTCTGCCCGATCCGTCTTGGCACGCGCCGCGTCAGACGCTAATACAACATTTCCCGGTCGCAGCCTACCCGGGTATCAAAACAAGGGTCATAGAATGAAAACCATCGTCGTCTGCTCTGGCGGACTTGATTCCGTTTCGCTTGCACATATGGTGGCAAACGAAAACCAGCTTACGCGTCTTGTGTCCTTCGATTACGGACAACGCCACCGTAAAGAACTGGATTATGCAGCTTTATGCGCCAAAAGGCTTGATGTTCCGCATGACATAATCGACCTGCGCGCTATCGGCGGTGCGCTGTCGGGGTCTGCGTTGACCGATGATATCGACGTACCGGATGGGCACTATGCCGAAGAAAGCATGCGGGTAACCGTGGTACCGAACCGCAACGCGATTATGTTGACGATTGCATTTGGCGTTGCCGCTGTTCACGGCGATCAGGCGGTCGCGACAGCGGTTCACGGGGGCGACCATTTCATTTACCCAGATTGCCGACCGGGTTTTGTGCAGGCGTTTGAAAAAATGCAAAAAGCCGCTTTTGAAGGATATGCCGAGGCAACGTTGTATACGCCTTTCGTGACCCGGACCAAGGCCGATATTGTTGTGGCTGGTCATCGCTACAACACACCATTTGCAGATACTTGGTCATGCTATAAGGGCGGTGCCTTGCATTGTGGTCGGTGCGGCACCTGCGTGGAGCGCCGCGAAGCGTTCCATCTGGCGGGCATTCAAGATCCGACGGATTATGAAGATCCTGATTTCTGGTCCAAGGCAATAGCGGCAAAGGCTGCGACCAATGTATAGGATCAGTAAAGAGTTTCACTTTTCGGCTTCGCATCAACTGGCGCATCTTCCAGACGACCACCAATGCGCCCGGTTGCACGGCCATAACTATATCGTCGTGGTCGAACTTGCGTCGGATCAACTCAATTCGGACGGGTTCGTGCGGGACTATGGGGAGCTGAAGGCGCTCAAGACCTACATCGATGAAAACTTTGATCACCGCCACCTGAACGATGTGATGACCGCTCCGTCGACCGGAGAAAACATGGCCCGGCATTTTTATGACTGGTGTGCAGCGCTTTGGCCAGAAACCGCAGCGGTAAAGGTAAGCGAAACCCCAAAAACATGGGCGGAGTACAGGCCGTGAGCAAACTACGTATCGCGGAGATCTTTGGCCCCACGATACAAGGCGAAGGCGCTTTGATCGGTGAACCCACCGTGTTCGTACGCACCGGGGGGTGTGATTATCGCTGCGCTTGGTGCGACAGCCTTCACGCTGTAGACACGGCGTACCGACGAACGTGGATGCCCATGACGTCGGATGCGGTCTGGGAGCAGATTGTGCAACTGTCACATGGCAAGCCGCTGACGGTTTCCCTTTCGGGGGGCAATCCGGCCATTCAAGATTTCAGCCAGGTCATCGCGCTTGGCCATGCGAAAGGGTATCGGTTCGCCTGCGAGACCCAAGGTTCGATCGCGAAGCCGTGGTTTGCCGATCTTAATACATTGGTGCTTAGCCCCAAACCCCCTTCCAGCGGCGAAATGGTAGACTGGAAGGTGTTCGACGCCTGTGTGAACGCCTCCGGTCCAAAGACGACAACGGTGATGAAAATCGTGATCTTTGACGATCTCGATTACGCTTGGGCGCAAGATGCCGCCAAAAGATACCCCGGCTTGCCGCTATACTTGCAGCCCGGGAACCTTCAGGTCGATCCAACGATAGCTGTGGCCCAACAGGACCTATCGGATAGATTGTTGTGGCTGGTCGAAAAGGTCATGGCTGATAACTGGTTCGCACCGCGTGTATTGCCGCAGCTTCACGTCATGCTTTGGGGCAACAAACGCGGGGTGTGACCCCGATAAAAGGAGTATTTGATGGAAACGATATATAGTGATCTGAAACAGCTGGGTGGACAGACGGAATTGCCGGCGTCGCCTGAACAGGCGACCCTTGAGCGGGTGGCAAACCCGCAAGCAGATATATCGTACTGCGTTCGTTTCACCGCGCCAGAGTTTACATCCCTATGCCCCATGACCGGACAGCCAGACTTTGCACATCTGGTGATAGACTATGTGCCTGACGGATGGCTGGTCGAATCCAAATCACTTAAGCTGTTCCTCGGCGCATTCCGTAATCACGGCGCGTTCCACGAGGATTGCACGGTTTCAATTGCGCGCCGGCTGGTGGATTTTCTCTCTCCGCGTTGGCTGCGTATTGGTGGTTACTGGTATCCACGCGGGGGCATTCCAATAGATGTGTTCTGGCAAACCGGTGCGGTACCAGCCGATGTCTGGATCCCAGATCAGGGCGTCCCCCCCTATCGCGGAAGGGGTTAGGCATGCTTAACCGATTCTGCGATTTCGGGGCGGGTTCAGACTGGAACCGGTGCCCGTCGGCGGACACTTATCAATAACCCGACCGTCAGCAGGGCGAGCGCAAACATCCCGATGGTGCTTAGGGTTTCCCCAAGGATCACCGCCCCCAGCACCCCGCCTACACCGGGAACCGCGGCCAAGATCGACGACGTATTCGCGTTGCCGATCTGGCGAGAAGCGTGTGCGATAAAGAGCAGGCCAATCAGATTGGGTACGAAACCTTGGTATACCGCCTGCAATAACAATGGCCCCATCGGCGCATCCGCCAAACCAGAGGGCAACCAGATCGCCCAAATTGGCAGATAAAGCGCCGCGTTAACCACAGTTCCGCAAAAGATGATCTGCATCGCGCTAAGCTGCCATCGTTCTGAAAGAATGACATAAAACGAGAAAAACACTGCACCGATGACAAACAGGACATCACCGATCCAAGCCGTTTCGGTGGTGGTCGTCGTGCCATCCCACGCTAGGACGACCGCAGAAACCAAGATCAGCGCGGCGCCGACAATTTGCCGTGGGGTTGGGTTTTTGCGAAGCAGAACTATCCCGATCACGATCCCGACGAGCGGCAGTACTCCGTTCATGAAAATACCACCATGCGACGCAGGTGCATAAATAAACCCGGTAAAAACGCTTAAAATATAAACCGGTCCGAGAATGAACGAGAGGATCGCAATTTGTGCCAGGGCCATACCCCGCCAAGGTTTATAGTAAAGACATAGCGGCACAGCCAGCAGCGACGCCAACCCGTAACGCATCGCAGCTAAATCATAGATCGTAAGCCCGCTTTGATTTGCGACACGGCTGACGATCAGCCAAAACGACCAGACAAATACGATAGACCAGGCTGCGGCATAGCCAGAGACTTGGGACGGGGAGCTAGTTGTCATCTACTAAGCCAATTATTGTAAATACCATTCCCGACATCAGTAGGAACTGCATGAGAGAGGTGCAAGGGCCGCTATCTTTACCAGCACGTGTGAAAGCGTGCCCCGGGTGCCGGAATGATACCGCGACTTCAGCCCAACGCAGCCTTTGTCTGTCACGTCGCATGCTGCCTGTTCGCAAACGCAAATAATGAATTTATCTAACAGTAAAAAGCGTTTGAACGCTGGGTCAATAGTATTGACGTTACTTGCGATCTGTTAAATAGACAGCTTTGCATCGTCCTCATCTACAAACCTACTATGCCTGCCCCACCCGTCACCGACGGCCCAGTTAAACCGCTCTTATTCCTTATCTACCGTCATCGACGGCAGAAAAACGTCAAGCTTGCATTTATGAGATCATTTTCTGAACGAGTCGGCGCAGCCCGTCTTAATTCTCATGATTCATGTTCGTAACTTATTGAACTTCTTCCCACTTTATGAATTCTGCATTGCAGCAATCCTCAGGAATCATCGTTGATGTATCGACATAACAAGTTCGGCTCGCTGTCGCGTCGGTCTTTTCTACGGGCTAGCGGTTCCGCGTTGGCCGTTACCGCGCTGTTATCGTCGCAAACCAGTGCTGCCTTAGCTGAGACACCCCAAACGGCTGTACCGTTCTCGTTTGAAAGTCTTATTCACAACGCTCGGCAACTGGCATCGCAAACCTATACACCGCCCGCGCAGGTCGGGGCACCATTTACCGATCTTGATTATGACGACTATCGTAACATCCGGTTTCGGGAACGTCATGCGCTTTGGGCAGGCCCGGCAGCTAAAGCCGTCCTGCACGCTTATCATCCGGGTTGGCTTTTTGACGGCACAGTCGCCTTGTTTGACGTATCAGATGGAATGGCTCAACCGTTACAGTTTACGTCGGATGATTTTATCTACGGCGATGCCGCCTTGGCAAAAATTCCCAAAGGGACCCCATTGCCAGGTGTTGCCGGTTTTCGGATCAATACACCGTTGAATTCGGAATATCAGTTTGATGAAACCTTGTCGTTTCTGGGTGCCAGCTATTTCAGAGCCTTGGGCGCGGGGAACCGCTATGGGTTAAGCGCACGTGGCCTAGCAGTTAACACCGCGACATCTGAGCCCGAAGAATTTCCGCGTTTCTCTGCATTCTGGATTGAAAGGCCACAAGCCGGACAGACCCAACTGATATTTTATGCGCTGCTGGAAAGTGAATCAGTCGCCGGTGCCTATAAATTCACTCTGACACCGGGACACACCACCGTCATGGAAGTGGTTGTTGAATTGTTTTTTCGCAGCGATGTCGAACAGCTTGGGATTGCTCCGCTTACGTCAATGTATCTATTCGGTGTGAACGACGAGGGCGGATTTGACGACTACCGTACCCGCGTCCATGACAGCGAAGCGTTGGTCGTGAACACCGACCAAGAAACGCTTTATCGTGTGCTCAATAACCCGCCTCAACTTGCGAATTCGTATTTCACCACGCATGCACCGCGCTCTTTCGGGCTGGTACAGCGGCATCGTTCATTTGACGACTATCTTGACGCCGAAGCGCGGTACGAGCTGCGACCGTCACTGATAATCGAACCACAAGGCGATTGGGGCGATGGGATGATCCGTCTTATCGAAATCCCGTCTGATCTTGAGGGGAATGACAATATCGTCGCCTTCTGGACCTATGGTCGCGGCTTCAAGGCGGGCGATCATAAATCGTTGTCATATCGCATGCACTGGGGCAGTTCGCCCGCAGGTGCATCGTCTGATTTAGCTCGGGTGGCCCGTACTCTGGCAGGGGCCGGTGGCATCGCGGGGGTGAAACCGCAAACTGACCGTCGAAAGTTCGTGATCGACTTCGAGGGAGCCGTTTTCGCGACGCTATCGGCCCGCGATGTCGTCGCGGCAAACATAAATATCATTAACGGCACAGTGGCTGGTCAGGTACTTCAACGGGTCGAAGGTCATGCGGATATGTGGCGCTTGGTGCTTGAGGTAACCGCAGACGGCAAAACCGCCGTCGAGTTACGAGCAGACCTAATTACTGATGAACGAAAGCTAACAGAAACATGGACTTATCAATGGCTGAAAGAATGAATACTGCACGTTTCGCGGATGACACCGCAGATGAGGTCGATTTCGCCAGTCTCGTACCGCGTTACGCCCCGTTGGATATGCCCCGGCAGGTTCTCGAACGTGAACAGGGCCCGTCAGTTGCGGCGGTCCTAGCGCGCCTTTTCCTGCGTAATGCGTAACACGCAGCGCCACCTTCGGCCAAACGCCACCCGCCGTGCCCGTATCGCGGCAATCGGCTTTGCATTTGCATGCGCGGTAGCAGCGGCAGCCACGCTGGCGCAGGCAGGATTGAATACCGGTTTTGACATATGGGATTTCATGGCTGTCGCTTTGATCGCGCTGACCACGGCGTGGCTTGCTTGGGGTGCGGCGCAGGCCTTTTTGGGGTTGCCTGCCCTTGAACCGCTACCGGCGTTGACGCTCGATCATACAGATTTCCCGGCAACCGCCATTCTTGTGCCGGTCTGCAATGAAAACCCGGTCGAACTATATGCGCGCCTTGTCGCGATGCGGCACTCGATGCAGGCAGAAGCCCTGCCGGTCGATTTTATTGTTCTGTCAGATACATACGACCCGGCCGCGTTGAAGCTAGAACGCTTGGCATTGGCACCGCTTTTTTCCGATGCGACTGCCCCCAACCGATTTTTCTACCGCAACCGCAAGGATCGGCACGGACGCAAAGCTGGCAATGTAGAAGATTTCATTCGCAACTCGGGCGGCGCATACGAGTACGTTGTAATTCTGGATGCCGATAGCCTGATGGAGGGGAAAACCATCCAGCATCTTGTGGCGCGTATGCAACTTGATCCAACCCTAGGGCTATTGCAGACCTTGCCGCAAATATTTGGCGCATCATCCATGTTCGGACGCGCCATGCAATTTGCAGCGAGCTTTCACTCCGCTGTCTTTGCGCGCGGGTTGGCGCGCCTTCAGGGCGGCTCAGGCCCGTTCTGGGGGCACAATGCCATTGTGCGGGTCCGTGCCCTTGCCCAGTGCTGCGCGTTACCTGAACTGTCAGGACCAGCCCCTTTTGGCGGTACCATCCTAAGCCACGACTATGTCGAAGCGGCGCTGCTGGTGCGGGGCGGATGGCGTGTTGAAATGGACCCTAGGATCGGCGGATCATATGAAGAAGGCCCCGACAACTTGTTGGCCCATGCCCGACGGGATCGCCGGTGGTGTCAGGGCAATTTACAACATATCCGGCTGCTGGGTGCCCCCGGTCTCCATGGGTGGAGCCGGTTTGTCTTTGTCCAAGGGATAATGGCTTACCTTGTTTCAGTTGCATGGGGCGCGTTTTTGGTGGTTTCTTTGCTGGCGACGGCCACCAATAGCAATCCGAATTACTTTCCAAATGCTTATCAATTGTTTCCGGTGTTCCCGGATGACAAGACTTTCCAGATTGTGGCGCTTGCCTTTGGTATCGGTGGGCTGTTGCTACTGCCCAAGATCACGATTTTCATCGAAGCGGTCACCGTTGGCCGCGCCTCGGGGTATGGTGGTGCTTCAGCGGCTCTCGTGTCGGTGTTGGCCGAAATACTACTGACGGCAATGATCGCCCCGCTGATGCTGATGTACCAAGGTCGCGCCGTCTTCGAAGTATTCGCGGGCAAAGATGGTGGCTGGCCCGCGACTGCGCGCGGCGAAGGTCGGCTGAGCTTTGGACAAAGCTGGCGGGCTGGTCGCTGGATTACACTATTTGGAATTGGCGCGACGGCGCTGATTTATGCGGTGGCCCCTGACCTTATGCTATGGTTGCTCCCGGTTTCTGTTCCGATGTCGATTGCGCCTGCCCTCATCTCGATTACGTCCCGCCCCTTGATAAGTACCGTATTTTCGACCCCACATGAGCGGCATACGCCTCCTGTTATCAGGGCCTATCGTGCTGCCTTGGCCCAGCCCTCAGCCGAGAAAGAACTATCCTATGGCACGCCCCCCCGCCCTGCCTGAGCATCTTGGGCACCGGACCTCGCGCATGGCATCTGCCCCTGCGCGTCCGCGCGATGCCCGCATCGATGCTTTTCGCGGTTTGGCCCTGATCATGATCATAATTGATCATATGCCGGGAAACCCGTGGGAGGCGTTGACGATACGCAATATTGGCTTTTCCGACGCGGCCGAAGCCTTTTTCATCATGTCCGGCATCGCGGCTGGCATCGCCTATTCACCCGCGATCATTCGCTGGCTCAACCACGATAGCAGACTGTGGGATGCCGTCGGCCCCATGTGGAAACGTGCTTGGAAACTTTATACCGTTCACATTCTGCTGACCGTCATTGCCATCGCCCTCTATGCTTGGGCTGCCGAGATGTTTCTGCGCGAAGAGTTCCGCATCGTTCACAACCTAGGCATCTTGTTTGACCGCCCCGGTCCAGCAATGGTTGGGATGGTGACGCTTGGCTATCAGATCGGATATGTAAATATTCTGCCGACGTATATGGTGTTGCTGATCATCGGCCCGGTGGTAATCGCCGCGGGGCTTTACGCACCGCGCCTGACGATCCTCGCTGCTTTTGCACTATGGCTATTCGCGGGGGCCACGCAAATTAACCTTCCGAACAACCCCGGCGGCGGAGGATGGTTTTTCAATCCGTTCACCTGGCAATTCATCTTTGTGATCGGATTGGTCATCGGGATAAGTCACCGGACCAACAGCCGATTTCTCCCTGTGTCTCCACTGATGTTTAAAGTCGCCTTGGGGTTTTTGATATTCGCATTCGCATGGCGGTATATGCCTGTGCTGGGACCTTTCATGAATCACAAGATGTCACAACTTGGCGCATTGGGTGCCCCTGCAAATATCGTGACCCATGACAAGTCAATGCTTGCGTTACCGCGCTTACTGCATGCAGTCGCGCTGGTTTATGTGCTAGCTTCGCTACCTGTTGTGTCAAAAATTTGTGCGCATCGCGCGGCGGCACCTCTGCGCCTGATGGGAAGACAGGGGCTGCTGGTTTTCGGTCTGGGAACAGCATTGGCACTGTTGGGTCAAATCTTGATGGTGATCGAACCCCATGTCATTTGGCTCCCATGGGTGTTGCCAGTGGTGGGAACTGGCCTTTGCTATGGTGCGGCGGTCATTGCAGAGACCGCAAAACACAAGCATCACAGCAAAGAAAAAGGTCAAATAATCAACACCGTCACACCGATATCAATCGCTTGATCAACCTCAAGGGGGTGTCTGCATGTCGTTTTGTGAAACTTCGGTTCGCAGAGTAACATGGCAAGGTTTCGAACCGAAACCGCATCCGGTCTACGGCCTGCTAACCCCAGTTCCGGTCGACATTTTTCGAGACCAAAACGACAACAAGCGTCCGTCTGTCACAGCGAAGCCCAAGCCAATGATGGCAAACCCAATCCACGCATCAAGTTCCATTTTTTCGCCAAGAAACAGTGCACCAAGCCCAATAGCAAACGGTGGGATGAGCAAGGTAACCAGCAATAGATTGGAGGCTCCGGCGCGCCCGAGAATAGTAAAATAAAGTACATACGCCAATGCTGTCGATAAAGCTGCCATGCCAATCAGTGCGCCCCAAACCGGTATAGAAAGTGCAAAGTCTGGCGGGCCATCGAACACAAATACGATTGGAACCATCAACACTGTACTGCCTATTAACATGCCGAAAGCGTTCATGAGCGGTGGCTGACCTGCAAGTGCGGTTTTCCCCCAGACACCTGCAAATGCGTAAGACACTGTCGCTCCAAGGACGGCAAGCTGAGCGAGATTACTGGGATTAAAGTTGGTTAACGCGCTTGGTCCCATAATGAAGGCCACGCCCGCGACACCCAAAGCTGCGCCGAAAATCTTCTTGGTTGTTAATGGTTCGTCTGGCAGGAGAAGCCCCGCAACAAGAGCCGCAAACATAGCAGTGGTCCCGTTCAAAATTGAGGCCAGTCCGCTGTCAATCTGCGTCTGCCCCCAGAATATCAATGAAAACGGAATGGCGTTGTTAAGCGCCCCCATGACCATATATGCACCCCAAACCCGTAGAGATCGAGGAATAGCAATTCCCTTGAAGAATACGATTAACGCCAATATTGGTATCGCCCAAAATACACGATGCAAAGTAATAGTGAGCGGCGGAACCTCGGTCAGAGCAACTTCACTAAAGAAAAATGAGCCGCCCCAAACCGCCGCGAGCAGTATCAACATGATCGTCGATTTCAGATCCAAGGTCAGTGAGGGGCCTTCGGGCATATCAGACGGTTCCAGCAGGTTTGGTTGTTATCTGCTGGTAACCTGGCCGGTCTACTGGAAACGACCCGTTTCGTGCGGAAAGGGTTGAAGCCACTATCGTGATGCATCAACAGATTAAATTTTCTACGTAGACCCTGATGGGTTCGCAGCGAGCGTCAAGAAACTCTCACACAGCCAACCGATACGAGATGAGGGTGCCCCTACCAAAAGAAGAGGCAACGCCCCTAAATACCCAGGTGGCGTTGCCCCAGCTCGTACTCGTTGCTGAAACTGGTAATTTTGTAACTCGTAATACTCGTTAAAAATACAATTCTGGCGAACCGCCCTCTGTTGACAAAAGCGGGGTCGAAATACGTTATTCGGTGTAGTTTTCGTATTCCTTCCGCAACAAGTTCTTTTGGACTTTACCCATGGTATTGCGTGGTAATTCGCGCACGAATATGAGTTTGCGCGGCTGCTTGAACCGCGCAAGTGAGGTCGAGATATTCTTCAATATCTGGTCTGACTCGGGGGTTTCGGCAGGTTTTGCAACCACTATGCCCAAGACGGCTTCGCCGAAATCCGGGTGCGGCACCCCGATAACTGCACTTTCTAACACACCGGGTTGATCGTCTATCAGCAGCTCTATCTCCTTGGGATAGATATTATAGCCACCGGAAATAATCATGTCTTTGTCACGTCCGACGATGCTGACATAACCATCATCGTCGATCCTGCCTAAGTCACCGGTGATGAAAAAGCCATTTTCGCGCAGTTCTGCGGCAGTTTTTTCAGGCATTTCCCAATAGCCCTTGAAGACATTTGGGCCACGCACTTCAATCTGGCCGATCTCTCCGGCCGCAAGGGCATCGCCACTGGCAGGGTCTGTGATCTTAAGCTCTACCCCCGGTAACGGGAAGCCGACCGTCCCGGCCCTGCGTTCTCCGTCATAGGGATTTGAGGTGTTCATATTGGTTTCGGTCATGCCGTAACGTTCAAGAATGCGGTGGCCTGTCCGATCTTCAAACTGAACATGTGTCTCGGCTAAAAGCGGAGCGGAACCCGAGATGAACACGCGCATATGCTGGGTCCGGTCACGGGTAAATCGAGGGTCCTCCAGCAATCGGGTGTAAAAGGTAGGCACCCCCATCATCGCCGTTGCACGGTGCATGTTTTCCAGCAGAAAATCCAAGTCGAACTTGGACAGAAAAATCATTGATCCGCCTGCTGCCAGCGTCACATTTACCGCCACAAATAAGCCGTGAGTATGAAAGATCGGCAAAGCATGGAGCAACACGTCCTGTGCTGTGAACTGCCAAAGCTCTGCCAAGGTTTGCGCGTTCGATAACAGGTTTTCTTGGGTCAACATCGCCCCTTTGGACCGCCCGGTGGTTCCCGACGTATAAAGGAACGCCGCCAAATCATCCCTGTTACGGGCGACTGTCTCGAACTCTGCTGACTGCCGGTCTGCACGTTCTGCAAGGCTGCCGCCCCGGTCTTGATCAAGAGTTTCAAGCACCGCTCCGGCGGTCTGTGCCAACGCTGACATTTCGTCGCGACGATGATCCTGACAGACGAAAAGCGCCGCGCCGGAATTTTCAACAAAGTAGCTTACTTCGTCCGCGGTATAACCCGTGTTCAGCGGTAGAAAAACCAGCCCCGCTTGCGCACACGCCGCATAAAGCGCAAGCGCATCCGGCGATTTGTCGATTTGGGCCGCCACCCGATCACCGGGTTTGACCCCAAGCGAGGCCATCGCATGAGCAAGTTGAGCCGCCCGCGCAAGGAAATCCGCATGGCTTAGCGAAGTGCCATTCTCTAGGTGCAAAAACGGTGTGGTTTTGCCTGCGTGCCTGCCAAACAGGGTATCATACAAAGGGTTGGACATCAGATCGTTCCTTTGGTTTCATTCTTCTTAGCGGCTCGGGCGAGAGCCTTAACGTCGGCCGATGCCGCAACGGCGAATGAATCGGCAAAACCCTCGTGGTTCTGCGCATTCGCCGAGAGATCATAAAGATAGTTCACCATCGCCCCATATGACTGCGCTTGCCCACTTTCAGAGGTATCGGCATTCGCATGCACCGCATGTATCATGGCCCCGTTGCCCAAGTGAAAACGTGCGACCGGATCAAGGGGTGCCCCATCGGAGCGTTTGGCGTTCAATAGATAATGTGCGGCCAAGGCTTGCAGGTTTTCCTGCGTGACAGTAGCGCCAAGCCCTTGTTCGTCTACCCAACCCGCCAAGCCGGGGATGGGTGAAAGCGTGACAAACGTCTTTAGGCCAGGGAGCTGTCTGGATAGATCATCTACCACCTGCTTTATCAGTGAATTGCCAAAAGAAATTCCCGCGAGCCCAGCCTGGCAATTCGAGATCGAATAAAAAACAGCGGTGTCGGCTTTTTGCGCATCTAGCTCATCACGCCCATCAGCAAGAACCTTCTGAATCGATCCAGGCACGCCTTTTGTCAGGGCTACCTCAACAAATATCAGTGGTTCATCCGGCATCGCGGGGTGAAAGAAGGCAAAGCAGCGGCGGTCCGTAGGTTGCATGCGCCGCCGCAGATCGCTCCAGCTGTCGATGGCGTGCACGGCTTCGTATTCGATGATCTTTTCAAGAATATGTGCCGGGCTTTCCCAGTTTATCGGCATCAGCACCAGAAAGCCGCGGTTGAACCATGATGAGAACAGATGCCTGAAGTCCAGATCCAAGGCCGCCAACGTCGGGTGTTCTTGCGTCATTCCAAGCAGGTCGTGACGCATCCCCACCAGACTACCTGTTGCGCTTGGCACTTGATTCAGCCTGCGCACGAACTCCTGACGCCGGGGCTCCGCGGCCTCCATATAGACGCGGTAATTGGCCTTGGATCGGGACGCCTCGTACATCTCTAACGCGGCACGTACCTGAGCAGGGTCGATATCTAGGTCTACAGCCAGATGAGTGAAAAACCCAAGTTTTTCTGCGTCATCCATTACAGCATACCGGTCAAGGATCTGCCGCGCGAGGGTCATGCCGCGTATTTCGCCGCGGTTCCCAATAAGATCCGCGATCAACTGCTCTATGGGGCGACTGTCCCATTTTGCACGCGACATCGCCCGCGACGACCGGTCAAAGACCGTCGATAGCAGATCGGCCAGCAAGCTCATACCGCCGTCCCCATCACAAGATCAGGCAACCATGTCGCAATGCTTGGAAACAGGCACAGCAGCAAGATCGCCAGCACCATACAGGCGACAAACGGCAACGACCCCGACAAGATCGTCTTGAGCGGAATATCAGGCGCGATGCCGTTGATGACATACAGGTTCAACCCCACTGGAGGCGAGATCAGACCGATTTCCATATTGATGGTCAGCACGACAGCAAACCAGATCGGGTCGAAACCGGCGGTCACAATGATTGGCAGCAAGATCGGAGCAGCCATGAGAATGACGGCGACCGGAGGAAGAAAGAAACCGGCTATCAATAGGAAAATATTGACCGCACCCATCAACCACCAGCGGTTGACGTCCAGCGTGCCAATCCATTCGGCAATGGATTGCGTAATATAGAGACTGGACAGCATATATGAAAACACGCCCGCAGCCGCGATGATGAACAGAATCATCACCGATTCACGCGTGCTGTCGCGCAACACCACCCACAGGTCGCGCGGGTTCCATAGCTTGTAGATAACCATTGCGATCAGCAGACACAACAGTGCCCCGACTGCCGCAGTTTCCGACGGGGTCGCTATGCCGCCGTACATCGCATAAAGCACACCCAGAATGATGAACAAAAACGGCAGGACGCGCGGCAGGATTTCAAACTTTTCACGCCAGCTATAGGCGCGTGCGGTCAGCAGCTCTCGGTCGCCGGAGCGCGCGGTGGAATAAAGCGACCATGCCATGAACAACCCGACCAACATCAGCCCAGGCATCACACCGGCCAGAAATAGGCGGCCAATCGAACTTTCCGTCGCGATACCATATACGATCATCGTAACAGAAGGCGGGATCAAAATACCCAAAGTCCCGCCAGCGGCGATCGACCCTGCCGCGACCCCGTCCGGATAGCCGCGCTTGCGCATCTCGGGGATGCCCATTTTACCAATGGCCGCGCAGGTTGCAGGGCTCGACCCGGACATGGCGGCAAACAATGCGCAGGCACCGAGGTTGGATATGACAAGGCCACCCGGCACGCGGGTCAACCAGCGTTCGAGCGCCTCATAAAGGTCAGCGCCCGCCCTTGTGGACGCAATAGATGACCCCATGATGATGAACATCGGAATGGCCAACAATGCGAAATTATCAAGTTTCCCGAACAGTATTTCGGGCATCAGCTCCAACGAACGGGCACCATCAAACACCAGAAGAAAACCAGCTGATACAATAAGAAGTCCAATCGCTACGGACACACCGGAAAAGAGAACGAGAATGGTGGTTAGGGCTACAAGGCCGCTAAGCGTGAGCGGATCCATCAGGAATCCTCCAATCCGAAAGGGAGATCAATTTTTAGTACAACGGCGACAAGGTCAGCGGTTAACTGTAGCACTAGCAGCCCCAACCCGACCGGCAGTGATAAATAAGGTATCCACAGGCGAACCCCCCAGACCGTATCGGATTTCCAGCCACGCTCGTAGGCAAAGTGCCAGAATTCTGCGCCATACCAGAACATCACCGCGATGATCGCGATGGAAATTACCAGCGTCACGATACACAAATAAAAGCGTGCGGGCTTGGGCAACATCAGCGGGATCAGGTCAACGTTAACATGACCCCGCAGACGCTGCACATAGGGCAGACCGATTAGCGTTGCCGCGATAACAAGATAGACAACCATTTCGGTTTGCCAGATTGTTGAGTGGTTCAGAACGAAGCGTACAAAGATCATCTGACAGGTGATGGCGACGGCCAATACGATCATGGCGGCCGATGTCCATCCTGCCAGCGTGGAAATCGCCCCAACAGCTTTGAGAAAATAGTTGTTGCCCACGCGCGATTGCGTGACGGTTTGGTGGCCTGTCATCAGAACACTCACATATAGGAAAGAACGGGGATGAGGCGGCAGCACCTGCCGCCTCGGTTAAGGCTATTCGACAGCCAAAGCCAGATCGAGCAATTTTTGTCCGTCTGGCGTGTCTTCCACGAATTTCGCGTAAGATGTCTTTTGCGCCAATGCACGCCATGCATCAAAGTCTGCCTGGCTCATCGTTGCGATCTCGACGCCAGCTTCGCGGAATACATCAGCAGATGCCGTGTCTTCCTTCTTTGCTTCTTCAAGATAGAAAGCCTGCGCCTTGGCGGCGGCATCAAGCAGCGCAGCTTGCTGTTCTTCGTTCAGCGCCTCGAAAGTGGATTTATTCATCAACATCGGCTGATACATGAACCACAATGCCACATCACCAGCAGGCGTATAGCATTTCACCTGTTCGTAAATGCGATAGGAAACGAATGACGAGGATGACGTATTGGCAGCATCCAGAACACCGGTTTGCATTGCGTTGTAAATTTCAGATGACGACATGGACGCAATTGATGCGCCGGCACCCGCGAGCATTTGTTCAAACGCTTTGCCCGCCGCACGGGTCTGAAGCCCAGCTACGTCTTCGGGTTTGGTGATACAGCCCTTAGTGCCAGCAAAGCCACCGGCCAGATAGCCGTGCACCAACACCATCACATCATCCTTGGCCATTATTTCTTGCAAGGCCTTCATGAAATCAGAATTATTTAACCGTGCAGCGTGATCATGGTTTTTCACCAAACCAGGCATCAATGTCAGGTTATAAGCAGGTTGCTGGCCACCAGCATAGGAAAGCGGCAGAATGGTCATGTCCAACTGGCCACGGCTTAGTGGTGTGTATTGCTCGCGCGCCTTGAAAAGCGACTGAGAGCCAAAAATTTTGATGTCCAGATCAACATCAGCCGCGGCGACTTCATCGGCGACGATTTGTGCAACCTTGTTACGAACGTCCTGATTTGACCATTGGTGCGACAGGCGCAACTCTTCAGAGACAGCAGCGCCCGCGACGAAAGTCGCAAGTGCCGCAACAGTGGACAGCAATTTCAATCTCATTGTGTTTCCTCCCAGAAAGCTCGGTCCCTTTTTTACAGACCTTACAGCGCACAGTCCGGTCTGTTGGATTACAAGTCAACCTTTTTGTATACAAGAATTACATCCTTGCGTTTATTTTGGCTCGGTATATCGTTGCCTCATGAACATCCGCACCGCTGACAAAATCTCCAAAGAACTGGAACGCCTTGTTTTTACCGGCGAATTGCAGAATGGTGAGCGGCTGGATGAAATAAAGCTCGCTACATTATTCGGTGTTTCTCGCACCCCCGTGCGCGAGGCGATCCAAAAGCTCGCCACTTCCGGGCTTGTCCGCCAAGAACCCCGGCGAGGGGCCTTTGTACACCAGCCCGGCCCGGTCGAACTGATCGAAATGTTTGAATTTATGGCGGAAATCGAAGCAACTTGCGGGCGATTGGCGGCCAAGCGTATTTCAGAGGACGCGCTTGCCGAGCTCGATCTCGCCAATGAGAAATGCCAGCTCTCTCTCGATCAGGGGGATGCCGACCAATACTATCTTGAGAACGAACATTTTCACCACCTCATCTATAAGAGCGCGGGAAACGAATTTCTTGAACATGAAGCGCTGAAACTTCACCGACGGTTGAAACCGTTCAGGCGAATACAGTTGCATCTGCGTGGTCGCATGAAACAATCCATGGACGAGCATCGCGAGATCGTAAAAGCGCTTATCGAAGCGGACAGTACCCGTGCAGCAGATACCTTGCGGGATCATGTGGCAATTCAGGGGGAGAAGTTCAATCACCTCATGACAAGCCTCAAGGACAAGTCAATTTAGCTATATTTCGGGTGTTTGCGCATTAGCCCTGCCCGATTGGAACTATCCCGTGGCGTTTTCCCCTTTAGACCCAAGTCAGTGCGCGCCTGCGGGTTTTCGACGGGCTAACCGTTACGTCATAAGTTAGAAAGCGGGTGGACAAGGAGGCAAATCCTCTATGTCTTCTGCAATGCTATGGCAACAAAAGAGAGACTTCATGACAGATTCCCGATTGGTCCTAACGGCGAAGCAAAGCTGGCTTACGTTGTTCGGGGCATTTTTAGTCGCACTCCTTCTTTCTTTTGTGCCTGCCATTGCTCAGGCTCAATCGCTTTTTACGGGGGGATCGTCAAAGTCTGAGACCACTGCCTCAGACAGCCAGACAGCGGATGCCGCAAGTGCGGACCCACTGGCCACGCTGCTGACCGTTCTCAAGGACGACAAGGCGCGCGCCGCACTTATTGCGGATCTCGAGACCTCCGTCGCGGGTGCAGCCCAGTCCACGACGACCAATGTGCCAGTCCTGGAAAAAGTAGTGAAAGTCGCTAAAGAGGACGGCACCTCGCTTGGGCGTCGCATCGCTTTGGTAACACAGCGGGTAGGCGAAGAGACTGTAGCGACTTTTTCGAGTTTCTGGACATCGCTCAAGGGTGGAGGCGGCGTGTTCTCCGGCCTTAGTGGCGCTGAGCTTTCTGTTTTGCTCGATGCGATTCCCGGCCTTCTCACAGTTATCGCTATCACTGTCGTCTTGTTCGTCGTTCTGCGCAGGTTAGCGCGTGGTCTTTACGCGCGTATGGGCCGCACAGCTGAAAATGGCGGTTTGCTAAGGTCGATCGCACTATTTCTCGGGTCGAACTTGCTGGATGCGCTGATCGTAGTGGTGGCGTGGGCGGCGGGATATCTGATTACGATTGTTGTTGTCGGCGATTTCGGCCAGATAGGTATCCGCCAAACCATGTACCTTAACGCTTTCTTATTGGTCGAGATGACCAAGGTTATAATCCGGTCATTCCTGTCGCCCATCGCGTCGGGTTTGCGGCTGGTACCGGTCAGTGACTCTGCCGCGCGCTCCCTGACACGGTACTTAAGCATCGTGGTCAGTGTTCTTGGTTATGGTCAGTTGCTTATCGTGCCGATCGTCAACCAAAGTGTGAACACCGCAGCGGGTGCCGGCGTGTCGGCTGTGCTATCGGTTCTTGTGTTGCTCTATCTGGTCTATATCGTCTTACGCCGCCGCAAGGACGTAACCCGCTGGCTGCAAAGCGAAGCCGATCCGGCCATGGCCGAAGACGCCGAAGGGGTCGACCCCATAGTTATCCAAAAAGCCCGCAATGGATTTATCGCGCGCGTGTTGAACGGATTAGCCGATATCTGGCATTGGGTCGCTCTGTTGTATATCGCGGTAATGTTCACCGTCTTGATGACGCAATCCGCCGAAATCACGCTGAATGCGATTGTCGGGTCAGGCAAGATACTTGCGGCCATTCTTATTGCTGCCTTGCTGTCAGGCTGGTTAACCAAAGCTGTTCATCGCGGCATTCCGTTGCCCGAGGATATCAACGCCAAGCTTCCGTTGTTAGAGCGCAGAATTAACCGGTTTGTGCCCCGCGCCTTCAGCGCGTTACGGCTTATTTTACTAGTGCTCGTTTTAATGTTCACACTCGACGTTATCGGGATGATAGACATGCGCGGCTGGCTGGAAAGCCAAGTCGGGTTGTCGGTAACCACTGCAATAATCTCGGTCGGGTTGATCCTTTTCGTAGCCTTCGCCATTTGGCTCGCCTTAACCTCTTTCGTAGATTACAAACTGAATCCTGAATACGGTGCGATACCATCGTCGCGAGAGACCACTTTGCTGACATTGCTGCGTAACGCCGCAACCATCGCACTTGTCATCCTGACCCTGATGTTTGTCCTAAGCGAGATTGGTCTTGATATAGGGCCACTTCTGGCTTCTGCCGGGGTCCTAGGCTTGGCGATTGGCTTTGGTGCGCAGAAGATGGTGCAAGATATCATCACCGGGGTGTTCATTCAGTTCGAAAACGTGATCAACGTAGGCGATGTGATAACCGTAGGCGGCACCACCGGCACAGTAGAAAAACTATCGGTGCGATCTGTTTCACTGCGCGACGTGCAGGGCGTGTTTCATATGATCCCATTTTCCACTGTGGATATGGTCAGCAATTATATGCGTGGCTTTGCATACACGGTCACAGATATGGGCATCGCCTATCGCGAAAACGTCGAAGAAGCCAAGCAGGCGATGTTCGATGCATTTGAGCGGATGATGGAAAAAGAGCCCGACATTTCGACCAACGTCATCGGAGATCTGGAATGGTTCGGTGTGCAATCACTTGGGGATAGTGCCGTTGTCTTGCGCACCCGCATCAAGACTGAGCCGGGCAAGCAATGGGGTATCGGCCGAATGTTCAATGGCTATCTTAAGACAGTATTCGACGAACGTGGCATCGAGATTCCTTTCCCGCAACAGACCATATGGTTAGGCGAGAACAAGGACGGATCGACCCAGCCTATCAAGATCGCCTCCCCTTCGGATGAGCGTAGCGAGCCTGTGCCTCAAAAAACGGCCACAAAAGAAATCACGTCCGACGACGTGCCTGACAGTGACGACTTCGACGCTGGCCCGGATCGCTGACCCCTATAAACAGACAAAAGCCCGCAGTCATGACTTTAACTGCGGGCTTTTGTCGCCGTTCAAGCGTAATTCACATCACTGCTTCTATCAAATAGGGGCCCGTGGTCGCCAACCCCGTTTCAAGCGCCATTTCCAAGGCCGCGCAATCAGTTACTTGCGTTGCTTCCACGCCCATGGATTTGGCCATTTCGACAAAGCGCAATGTTGGTTGGTCCAAAGAAAGCATGTCGATCGCCTTGGGGCCTGCGTTGCTGACACCGACATTGGTCAACTCACCACGAAGGATCTTATAGACCCGGTTGGCGAATATCACGATGGTCACGTCCAACTGTTCTCGGGCCATCGTCCACAGGGACTGAATGGTATACATCGCGCTACCATCCCCCACCAAGGCAAGAACCTTGCGTTCGGGGCATGCAACGGCTGCGCCGATTGCGACAGGCATGCCATAGCCGATAGAGCCGCCGCAGTTGTTCAGCCAAGTATGCTGGGGCGCGCCGGCGGTGACCGGAAAAAAGCTGCGCCCGGTCGTGATAGCTTCGTCCACAACGATAGCATCACGAGGAATACTTCTGGCCAGTACATCGGCAATGCCGCCCGGCTCCAACGGTCCTGCAGGTTTATCAGGCACTGCGCTTGGCGCGATACCGGCGGGTGTGGCTTCAGCGGCCCCCGCGCGGTCACAAATCGCGTTTAGCGCCCCTGCGATATCTTGCGATGTCTGGCAAAGATCAATGATCTGTGTGCCCTTCGCCGTCAGGATCGCCGGTTTCTCAGGGTAAGCGAAAAATCCGATGGGGGCGCGGGCACCGATCAAAACGATACGCTTGAACGGCTTTAACACTTCGAGCGCTTGGTCGATCGGGTATGGCACGCGATTTACCACGACCCGCCCTGCCCCACGTTCAAGCCGCGCGTTGGCCCATTCACAAAGCAGCCCACAGCCCGTCTTGGCAGATATCCGACCAGCAATTTCAAGCATATCCTCGGTCAACGCCGCGCCGCCCAACAGCAGCAGGCTGTCGGAACCAGAGAGTGCGGCAACGGCATCGTCCAAAACAGTCGCGTCGAACGGCGGGCGCGGTTGCGGCGCCAATGGTTCCGCAACGTTGCCGCCCGTGTTCCACGCCGTATCACTGGGCAACATCAACGTCGCCACCTGCCCCGGTGCGAGGTTGGCAGCTTGAACTGCCTTGGCTGCGTCAGCACCGACGTCCGAGGCTGACATTGACGTATGCACCCAATGCGAAACCGGTCGTGCAATCCCTTCGATGTCGGATGTTAGCGGGGCGTCAAGTTCGATATGGCTTACCGCGTGTTCGCCCACAATGTTGACGACGCCCGACCCGGCTTTCTTGGCATTGTGCAAGTTCGACAACCCGTTGGCCAATCCCGGCCCTAGGTGCAATAAAGTACAGGCCGGTTTGCGGGCCATACGAAAATACCCGTCGGCCGCACCTGTAGCTACGCCTTCTTGCAACACAAGAATGGACCTCATGCCCGGCACATGATCCAGCGCGGCGACAAAGTGCATCTCGGAGGTGCCTGGGTTGGTAAAGCACGTGTCCAGCCCATTCTTAAGCAAAGTTTTAACAAGGCTTTCGGCACCATTCATAAGCGTATCGTCGGTTGGTTGGCTCACATCTTGTTCCTTTGAATCATTTTTTCACCGCATCCCAAAAGGGCACCCGTAATTCTTTTTTGAGGATCTTGCCGATAGAACTGCGTGGCAGCGTATCGCGTGTTTCAACAGCGGAAAGCCGTTGGCTTTTGCCCAGCTTTGCATTGGCATCGGCGCAGATTTGATCACCGGTACGGGTCGCACCCGCACGAAGCACGACAAGACCATAGGGCGTTTCACCCCACGCATCGGATGGCACCCCTATGACAGCGGCATCGACTACATCGACGTCGGCCAGTAATGCCAATTCAAGATCGTCGGCATAGATGTTCAAGCCGCCGGAAATGATCATGTCTTTCTTGCGGTCCGACAAGATCAGGAAACCGTCTTCGTCGAACCGACCCATGTCGCCGGATCGGAAAAACACCTGTCCCGCAGCGTCACGCCAGATGTAATCTGCCGTCAGATCGTCGCGTCCGTAATATCCCGCCATCATGGTGGGTCCGCGGCCACAGATTTCTCCGACTTGGCCACTTGGCACCTCGTGGCCCGCTTCATCAATCAAGCGGATCTCGTTTCCGGGGGCGGGCTGGCCAACTGTGTGCAGCTTATCGGGATGCTCTGCCGAATTAAGCACGGTGACACCCCCGCCTTCGGTCAAACCATAATATTCCAGTAATTTCCCGGGAAACCGCGCCAGAACGTCGGCCTTGACCTCGGCACGGAGAGGTGCCGAGGTCGAGAACTTAACCTTCATCGAGGTCAAATCGAACGCATCAAAATCGGGAACGTCCATGATCCGTTTATATTGCACCGGCACAAGCATTGTATGAGTGATCTTTTCGCGCTCAACGATTTCCAGGTATCCGCGCGCATCGAATTTCGGCATCAGATACACGGTGGACCCGCCGTATAGAGTGGGGAGGAACGACACAATTGTAGTGTTGGAGTATAGCGGCGTCGAGAGCAGAGTGCGCGCGTCATCATCATAGCCGTTGGGTGACACCCGATCCATCTGAGCGGCGCGCATCCAGTGATTATGCAGGATACCTTTCGGCGTGCCGGTCGTGCCTGAAGAATAGATCAGGTTAAAGGCATCAGACATGTCGATCGAGATATCCGGGTCCGTTGCATCCGCCTTTTCCACCGCCGCGCCAAAGAGTTGAAACGCCGGGTGATCGAAATCAAGCGCAAACCGGGCGATATCAATATCGGTGACGAACCCTTCTACGAGATCAAGATATTGCGCCGCCACAAAGATCGCCTTGGCATCACAATCAGTTAGCATTTTCCGTAACGCATCCGGTGACGCCATCGTAGACAATGGCGTTACGCAGGCACCCGCCCGCAAAATACCCATGAAAAGCGCTGCATATGGGATGGAATTGGGCGAAATAATTGCAATATTATCGCCCTTGGCAACGCCCATCGACAATAGCAGATTGGCAATTTTGTTGATCTGCTGGTCAAACTCCCCCCAGCTTATCGACGTGTCATCACAGACCAGTGCCAGTTTTTCCGGGTGGGTCTGGGCGTTGGCCCGCACGACCTCTACGATCGTGCAGGTAGGTGCAGTTGCAGGTGCAGGAGGGTTGATCGCTAACATGTGGGCTTCCTGAATTGGTTCATGCGAATATCGCGCAACATTGTTGCGTCGGCATTACTTGAATCAGTTGTAACGATCAGGAAGAAACTTGCAAACGGATGTATCCTATGCCGTTCGCTTTGTAAGCGCCCGATATGCCTCGTGCTGAGACAGGAACACTTGGCCTGTCAGATCATCGATAAAATGCTGTTTTTTCAGACGATCCATTACAGGGCCTTTGACCTCGGACAAATGAAGCTGGATCCCCATATCCCTGAGCCGGGCGTTTACTGCCTCAAGGGATTCCAATGCGCTTAGGTCGATCTCGTTTATCGCGGAACACATCAGCACAACGTTTTTCAACCCCTTGTCGTCCGCCAGACGGTCATAGATATAATCTTCGAGAAAATGAGCATTGGCGAAATACAGGCTCTCGTCGATGCGCAGTGTCAGTAATGTCGGGTCGGTTTCAACCTTGTGGCGGTGGATATTGCGAAAGTGTTCAGTGCCGGGAACCAACCCGACTTCGGCGATATGCGGTTTGGTGGTTTTATACAGGTGCAGGAAGATCGACAGAATCACACCGCAGGTCACCCCCAGTTCAACACCGTCACCCAAAGTCACCAGCATCGTCGCCAAAACAGCCGCGAAATCAGCCTTGGAATAAGCCCAAGATTTTTTGAGAATGCTGAAATCGACCAACGTCAAGACGGCGACAATAATGGTCGCGGCCAAAGTTGCCTGCGGTAGAAAGAACACCAGCGGCGTCAAGGCAAGGGCCGCGATAGCAAGCCCCACGGCGGTGAAGGCCCCCGCAGCCGGCGTCTCTGCACCGGCATCGAAGTTCACCACGGAACGCGCAAAGCCACCGGTCACAGGAAACCCACCTGTGAAAGCAGCGCCGATGTTAGCAGTACCCAAGCCTATAAGTTCTTGATTTGGGTTGATGCGCTGGCGACGTTTCGCGGCAAGGGTTTGTGCTACTGAAATCGATTCAACAAACCCGATAACCGAAATCAATATCGCAGGCAGCAGCAGGCTTCCCATCATGTCGAGGGAAAAATCAGGAAGTGTCAGCGGCGGCAGGCTTTGTGGTACCGCCCCCACGATCCGCACGCCCATGTCGGAAAGGCCAAACATCCATACCGCGACAGTGGTCAAGACCACTGCGGCCACCGGTCCGGCCTTGGTCGCCACGTCTGCCACCTTGGCGCTGGCCCCTTTCGACTTCAGAAAGGGTTTCAATCCCCTGCGCACCCAGAACAAAAAAGCGGTGGCTGAAACGCCAATTATCACAGTGACCCAATTGGTATTGCCGAGGTTTTCCCAAAGCGAGCCAAGCAGCGAAATCAGGTTGTCGCCCGATGCACTAATCCCAAGGATATGCTTGATCTGGCTTGCCGCGATGATGACGCCGGAGGCTGTGATAAACCCCGCGATTACCGGGTGCGACAGGAAATTGGCGAGAAAACCCAGCTTAAATACACCCATCGTCAGCAAAATGACGCCCGATAGAAACGCCAAGGTCAATGCCGCAACGGCATAGCCCATGGTTCCTTGGTCGGCGATGCTGCCAAGCGCTGCTGCGGTCATCAACGACACAACGGCCACCGGGCCCACCGCCAGCGCTCGGCTGGTCCCGAATACCGCGTAAAGTAAGATTGGTACGATAGATGCGTAAAGTCCCGCTTCTGGCGGCAACCCCGCCAGCAAGGCATACGCCAATGATTGAGGGATCAGCATGATCGTCACAATCACTGCCGCCATTAGATCATTTGATAGAGTCGCCTTGTTATAACTGCGCCCCCAATCAAGTATGGGCAAATAGTTTCGCAGTCTTTGGGGCATCTGGACGCCTGCTTTCATTCTCTATCGGCCACCCTTCGTCGGGGGGCGTAGTCTTTATTTTACCCTCAAAACGCAGCGGGCACTATGTTTGGGAAAGGTCCTTCAAGCGCGGGTCACAAACCGTTTACCGGTACTTTCAGTACCGGGTTCCCATCTTCATCCTTGGGCATATGGCCTGCACGCATGTTCACCTGAAGAGAGGGGATAATGAGTTTGGGCATCCCAAGCTGCGCGTCGCGTTCGGTACGAAAAGCAATGAATTCCTCACGCGTCTTGCCCCCGCCTACGTGAATATTGTGCGCCTTTTCCTCGCCCACGCTGGTCTCCCACTTGATATCGCGACCATTGGGGCCGTAATCGTGGCACATGAACAAACGCATTTCGTCCGGCAGCGCGAGGACTTTTTGTATGCTGTCATACAACTCTCCTGCATCGCCACCCGGAAAATCGGCGCGTGCGGACCCGCCATCCGGCATGAACAAGGTATCCCCGGTAAAAGCCGCATTGCCGATCACATGCACCATGCAAGCGGGGGTGTGACCCGGCGTGTACATCGCGAAACAGGTCATCGTGCCGACTTCGTAGGTGTCTCCATCCTTGAACAAAGCGTCAAACTGCGACCCGTCGCGTTGAAATTCTGTTCCTTCGTTGAAAACTTTGCCAAAGGTTTCCTGAACAACCATGATCTTTTCGCCTACACCGATCTTTCCACCCAGCTTTTGCTGAATATAAGGTGCAGCCGACAAGTGGTCGGCGTGGACATGAGTTTCGATGATCCATTCCACCGTCAACCCCTGCCTTTCGACCTCGGCAATCAGCGCATC
>DRFG01000010.1 GCA_011050655.1 Roseobacter sp. | reverse complement strand
GCCCCAAACATTTGACGCCCCTCAGACCTCGGAATTCAAATCCTTCCTAAACGGAGACATCTTAGTATGAAATCCCTGCTAACAGCTCTTGCCATCGCCATCGGTGCCACTGCGGTACAAGCCGATACAATGAAAATGGCAGTCACCACTTCATTTAACAATTCAGGTCTATCCGAGGTATTATTGCCGGCGATCAAGGAGGACCTGGATCTAGACGTTCAGCTTCTGATCGTCGGTACCGGCCAGGCCTTGCGCTTGGGTGAAGCGGGTGATGTCGATGCTATTTTGGTGCACTCCAAAAAAGCTGAGGAAGCGTTTGTAGCTAAAGGTTACGGCACCCATCGACGCGAAATCATGTATAATGATTTTGTGCTGATCGGGCCCAGCAGCGACCCTGCCGCCATCGCTGATGCAAAGACCGCCAAGCAGGCTTTTGAGCTGATCGAAACTGCCAAGGCACCGTTTGTCAGCCGTGGGGACGATAGCGGAACGCATAAAAAGGAACTGGCCCTCTGGGCTACTGCCGACCAAGACCCCAAGGTGTTCGGAGATTGGTATAAGGCCGTTGGTGCGGGTATGGGGGCAAGTCTGAACACTGCGGCAGGGCTTGACGCTTATATCATGTCCGATCGCGCAAGCTGGCTGAACTTTGCCAACAAAGCTGACTTGGCGCTATTGTTTTCTGGCGATCCGGTATTGTTCAACCAATATGCGTATATTCCGGTGAATCCCAAAAACTTTGAACACATAAACAAGGATGCCGCGGCCAAGCTTGAAACATGGCTGGTAAGCGACCGGGCAAAAGAGCTGATTGATAGCTATACGATCAATGGCGAAAAGCTGTTCACCTTCAACGCTGAACAGTGATCAAGCGGGTTTGAAACCCCGACGGGACAGGGTATCAGATGTCATGAACTCGTTGATCATCCATATGTCCTCAAGTGCCGCGCGCCGTCCCAACGTCGCGCGGTTACTGCAAGACCTGCCCGACGCGCAGGTGGTCGACGCAGTCAACGGCCGCGACCCCGCGCAGGTGGCGGGTATCAGGACCCATCCGGGCAACTTGCACCGCCCGGCCTATCCTTTTCCCCTGACCCCCGCTGAAATTGGCGTTTTCCAAAGTCATCGTAAATGCTGGCAAATGATTATTGATCAGGGTTGGGACTATGCGATAATCGCCGAAGATGATCTTGCGGTATCATCGCCCGAGATGATCCGTGCAAAGGCGTTGATCGCTGACCACATGACGCCAGACATGTATGTGCGCCTGCCACCGAAACTGCGTGAAAAACCGGCGGCGGTCATCGCCTATGATGGCGAGATGGCGCTTATCCTGCCTCGAGTTATCGGACTGCAATGCTGCTGTCAGGTGGTGGGGCGCGAAGCTGCAAAGCAGCTTTTGCAGGAGTCCGAGCAGATAGACCGACCTGTTGATACGTGGTTACAAATGCATTGGATCACGGGGCAGAAGCTGCATGCTTTGTTGCCCAATGGACTGAGCGAGATCGCACATCAGATCGGCGGTTCCACGATCCAACAGAAAACCCGCACCAGCGGCAAGCTGATGCGGGAATTGAACCGTGGATGGTACCGCATGCAGGTCGCCATGCGACCGCAGCGCGCCTGAGCGTTCTTAGTTCGGGGCTTTTGTCGTCCGCAAATAGGGCAAAATCTTTTCGAAATCACCAAACTTGGCCTTGGCGTCTTCGTCCGACAGCGTCGCGGGGATAATTACATCATCGCCTACGTTCCAGTTGGCGGGTGTCGCAACGCCCTTGCCAGATGACATTTGCAAGCCGTCCAGTGCACGCAGAACTTCGGCAAAGTTGCGGCCAACAGTCATCGGATACGTCATCGACAGCTTTAGCTTTTTATCCGGTCCGATGATGAATACGGCCCGTACCGTCGCGCTGTCATTCGGGGTGCGCCCATCGGGCAGATAAGCTTCGGCCGGAAGCATATCAAAAGCCTTGGCGACTTTTAGGTCATTGTCGGCGATGATCGGAAAACCGGCCTTTGCCCCGCCGAAGGTTTCGATGTCAGTTTTCCATTTCTTATGCTCTTCTACTCCGTCAACGGAAATGCCCATCACTTTCGTGCCGCGTTTTTCCCATTCATCCGCCAACTGAGCTACGGCACCGAATTCGGTCGTGCACACAGGGGTAAAGTCCTTGGGGTGGGAAAAGAGAATTGCCCAACCATCGCCGACCCAATCATGCAGATTGATTGATCCCTGATCGGTTTCGACTGTCATCTCCGGAATCGTATCGTTTATGCGCAAAGCCATTTTATTCTCCAAGTTGAGGTTTCAGTTTGTCGCTCACCACTTATGTAGGTGTAAGCGCATCCAGTTTCACCCCCTCACTTGCGAGTGCGATAGTGTGGTGACATGGTATGCGCAACGTGGAAGGGGAATGCCCCCGCCACTGCATGATAAAAGGAGTTTTCCATGCTGGAGAAGCGCGAATTCTATATCAATGGCGAATGGGTTTCACCCGCTGCGCCGAAAGATCATCACGTTATCGATCCATCGACCGAAGAACCTTGCGCAGTAATCTCCCTGGGCGACCAGGCCGACACTGATGCCGCGGTTGCGGCAGCCAAGGCCGCCTTGCCTGGATGGATGGCGACCCCTCCTGAAAAGCGCATCGCGCTGCTTGAAAAGCTGCTCGAAGTCTATCAGGCCCGTGCAGAAGATCTTGCCAAAGCGATGAGTACCGAAATGGGTGCCCCGATGGATTTGGCGAGGACATCGCAGGTCGGTGCAGGTGCGTGGCATCTGAGCAATTTCATCAAGGCCGCGAAAGAGTTCAAGTTTGAACAACCATTGGGTGACCATGTACCGAATGACCGTATCATCCGCGAAGCTGTGGGCGTTGCTGGCCTTATCACCCCATGGAACTGGCCGATGAACCAGATCACCCTCAAGGTCGGAGCGGCCGTTGTGGCAGGATGCACGATGGTGCTGAAACCGTCCGAGGAAAGCCCGCTTGATGCCCTTATCTTTGCAGAGCTGATGGACGAGGCTGGCTTTCCCAAAGGTGTGTTTAACCTAGTAAACGGCGATGGGGTCGGCGTCGGCAGCCAACTGTCATCCCATAAAGACGTGGATATGATCAGCTTTACCGGATCCACCCGGGCGGGAACCCTGATTTCGAAAGCGGCCGCTGACACCCTAAAGAAAGTTCACCTTGAGCTGGGTGGCAAAGGTGCCAATATCATCTTCAACGACGCCGATGATAAGGCCGTCAAGCGCGGCGTACTGCACATGATGCAAAACACAGGGCAATCGTGTAACGCACCCAGCCGAATGTTGGTGCAGTCAGATGTATATGACAAAACCGTTGAAGAAGCAGGTGCTGTCGCATCCAAGGTGACCGTTGGCCCGGCATCTGAAGACGGGCGGCATATCGGACCTGTGGTGAACCAAACACAGTTCAACAAAATCCAAGATCTGATCCAAAAGGGCATCGACGAAGGTGCGCGTCTGGTCACAGGGGGCACGGGTCGCCCCGACGGGTTGAATAGAGGTTTCTTTGTAAAGCCCACGGTTTTTGCTGATGTGACGCCAGACATGACCATCGCACGCGAAGAAATATTTGGGCCGGTTCTGTCGATCATGAAATTTGACACCGAAGAACAGGCTGTGCAAATCGCTAACGACACGGTTTATGGACTGACCAACTATGTCCAAAGCCAAGACGGTGAACGCCGCAACAGACTGGCGCGCCAGCTACGGTCCGGCATGGTTGAAATGAACGGTCAAGGCCGCGCAGCGGGATCACCTTTTGGCGGGATGAAGCAGTCGGGCAATGGCCGCGAAGGCGGGCTATATGGCATCGAGGATTTCACCGAAATCAAAGCGGTGTCTGGTTGGGCCGCCGAATAACCGCAATAGACATCATTGTTGCAAAATACTGGGCCACCCTCCCGCGGGGTGGCCTTTTTCATTTGGCCCGCAGACTTAGAACGGGGCTTTCGCCCGCACCTTGGTGGAATGGCCGCCTTGTGGGTGGTTGAACCGCAATTCTTCTGAATGCAGCATCATCCTGGGGTAATCCAGCGCCGGCCCCGATGCATAAAAAGGGTCACCTAAAATAGGGTGTCCTAGGCTTAACATATGCACCCGTAGCTGGTGACTGCGCCCCGTTCTAGGGCTAAGACGAACGCGCGCCGTTTCGCCTTCGTCTTTCAGCAGGCGCCAGTCGGTTTGCGCAGTTTTTCCGGTGTCGTGACATACCATCTGAAGTGGTCTGTTGGGCCAGTCCACTATCAAGGGCAGATCAATAGTTCCTGATTTTTGTTCCGGCACGCCCCAAACACGCGCGACATAGGTCTTGCGTGTCATCCGCTTTTCGAACTGCAACCCCAGATGCCGCTGCGCGTAGGGTGTCAGCGCAAAAATCATCACACCCGAGGTGTCGCGGTCTAGCCGATGTACCAACAGCGCATCGGGAAACACGGCCTGCACACGTGCAATCAGGCAGTCTGCCAGATGTGGGCCCTTGCCCGGCACCGACAGCAAACCAGCCGGTTTATCAACCAGCAAAACTTCGGCGTCTTCATGCAAGATGACCAATGGTTCTTGCGGCGGGCAATATTCTGTTTCCATAGCTGTGACTCTCAGATGTAGGGTGGGTTTTCAAGCCAGTTGATGCAAAGGATCTATGATGCACCCCACTATCACCAAGATGATCGACGTCGTAGCCAAGGGTGAAGCCGACAAGATCGCTCCGCTACTGGCAGAAGACGTTCGTTTCTTACCGCCTACCTATTACAAGACCTGGACGGGGCGGGTGCCAGTGGCGGCGGTATTGGGCCACGTCGGCCAAGTGTTCAGCGACTTCAAGTACCGCCGCATTATGGGGGCAGACAACGACTGGGCGCTCGAGTTCCAGTGCAAAGTCAACGATTTGGACGCGGTTGGCGTTGATCTGATCACCTTGGGCGACGACGGCTTGATCACCCAATTCGAAGTCGCTATGCGCCCTCATAAATCCATTGGTGCGCTGCGCGATGCGATGAACGAACGGGTGATGAAAGACCCAAGCTTTCTCGCGTTCAAAGACGCGTTATCATGATAGTGCGGATGAGCCGCGTATAGTCCACGGCCCCGCCTGCGGCGTCAGTCACCGACGCCGCATTTGCCTGAATAGCGAAATCGAATAGATCACCAATGCCGCCCAGATCAACGGAAATGCTATCATCCGCGAACGCCCAAAAGGTTCGCCAAAGACGAATACCGCGTTTAGGAAGATCATCGTGGGGGCGATGTATTGTAGTATGCCGATGGTAGACAAGCGCAGGCGTTTTGCCCCATTGGCGTAAAAGATCAACGGCACCGCAGTAACCACACCGCAGCCCACCAGCAT
>DRFG01000009.1 GCA_011050655.1 Roseobacter sp. | reverse complement strand
GTCCCGCGGCTGTCCGTTTCGCCTGTAAAATTTTCATTAATCCGGTCTGTCTCTCTCGGGCTTACCAAAGCCGTGCCGTCATAATCGTAGACAAAAAACTGACCTTCCTCACCATAGATCATAGCGGCTAGAATTTGCGCCACTCTTGCCTTGGCGGCAGCGTCATCCGGAGAAGCCGAGCCGTAAACAAAATAGAAACCGTTGCGCGCCTGGGTGACGTAATTGCGCAGTTCGACCTTCTTGGCATTCAACAATTCGGTTTCGAGCGTTGTAATCTCCCGTAGCGCAAGCGCCTTGGCCTGTAACGCCACAACAAAAGCGATCGCAGCAACAGCCAGCACCAAGGGCACCGCCGCGAGCAAAGTCAGCTTTTGGGCATAGGTCAGTGTAAATCGTTCTCGTAATCCCTGCATCCGATTCTCTTAGTCGGATTTTGCGGCAAGTCAAAGGACAGGGTCGCGGTTATTCAACTTGGAGATATAAGTTGCACTAAATGGTTGTGTAAACCGGAGTATAGAGGCGTTTTTTTATCATCTTAATGGTAACTCCTACGCACTTGTTGGTATTTCAATGTCGACAGTATCCGATAATGTCCCCCACACTTGAAACGATCCGTGCGCAATTGACGCGCGGGCATTCTATACTCGGGAGGAGTATCCATATGGACCGTCGTTCATTTCTGAAGACATCCGCACTCGGCGGTACAGCCGCTGCCGCGACCACGCTCGCCGCGCCGCTTTATGCCCAAGGTAAGCGCACGTTGACAATGGTTACCGCTTGGCCCCGCGGTTTTGCTGTTCTTGATGACGCAGCAACCTACCTGAATAACATGGTCAACGAGATGTCCGACGGTAGCCTCACCATTGATAAGAAAGCCCCCGGTGAATTGGTTGGTGCGTTCGAAGTATTTGACGCGGTTTCTTCGGGTCAGGCCGATATGTATCACGCGGCCGATTATTATTTTATCGGTCAGCACCCTGGTTTGGCATATTTCACCGGCGTTCCATTCGGTGGCACTGCGCAAGAGCTAACAAATTGGTACCTGCATGGCGGCGGTCACGATTTGCACAACCAGATCGGCGAAATCTTCAACATGAAGATGTTCCTAGCCGGTAACTCCGGTTCGCAGTCCGGTGGCTGGTTCCGCAAGGAGATCAATTCTGCTGCTGACTTCAACGGTTTGAAATTCCGCATGCCTGGTCTTGGTGGCAAGGTATTGGGCAAGCTGGGTGCATCCGTACAGAACATCCCAGGTGGCGAATTGTATCAGGCGCTGTCCTCGGGTGCGCTTGACGGTCTTGAGTGGGTTGGCCCCTTCGCGGATGAACGCGCCGGCTTCCAAGAAGTCGCAAAGATCTACTACACAGCGGGCTTCCACGAGCCTGGTTCGGGCTTGACCGCTTCGGTAAACCTTGACGTCTTCAATGACCTGACACCAGCTCAACAGAAAATCATCGAATACGCGTCGATGGCAACCACGCATACAGGTCTGGCCGAAACTCTGGCTAACAATGGTGCCGCCTTGGCCCGTCTACAGCAGCAAGGTGTAAAAACCATGCAGTTCCCCGACGATGTTTGGGATGCATTCGGTGCCGCTTCGAAAGAAGTCATGGACGAGAATATGGATGACACGTTGTTTGCCGACATCCGCAACAGCTTTGAAACATCGTTGGCGTCTTCGGCAGAATGGCTGTCGAAGTCAGATGCCTATTATGTCGAACAGCGTCAGCGCGTTTTGGGCAAAGCATAATTCAAAAAAACACTTTAATCAGGGGCCGCTTTCTGGCGGCCCCTGTTTGCGACTTCGTCCCTTGGTATCTGCAAGGGCTTTGAATGATTTTTCGCATTAAGCCCGCGTAGACAGCAGGGCATGTGAGAGGGGGGATTTATGGCAGAAGATGCGGTTTGCGCAGGATTTTTCCGCGCGGCAGAGGGCGCAAAGATAAGCTGTTTAGATCAGTTTCAAGATGGCAATCTTGTGAACTTCTTTTTCGGCAACATCCTTGAGGCATTTTATAACTTCTTTGCGGCTCTCCTGAACTTGGGAATGTGGCTGAACTGGTCGAACAGCGAATCTTTGATGCGGTTCATTTATTACGGGGCATCGGTCGAACTGTTTTTCGTGCTCCTGATCGGGTTGCTGATCGTCACGGCTTTTGGCATCTGGAGCCGGCGGTTCATGTGGGGGTGCGTACGGGGCCTTGAAGGTTTCGCCAATGCGACTGGCCGCTTCTTTGCTTGGGCAGGTTTGCTGATGGTCTTGCAACAGATCATCATCGTCTTCATGCAACGTATCTTTACCCGCCCTGATATATCGGTCGGTTTTGGCATCCCGCTCCAGTTCGATATTAGCTGGTTTGCCGAAGAGCTAAAGCTTTTCAACGCGTTGGTTGTCACTCTTTGTGTGGCATACACCTTTGTGCAAGGCGGGCATGTCCGTGTTGATCTGTTTTATGCCGGGGCAAAGTTTCGCACCAAACGGGTGATAGACATGCTCGGCGCGATGTTCTTCATGATCCCATTCGCCATTGTGACCTGGTTATACGGCTGGTTTTTCCTATGGCGCCATCTGGTCACGCCAAACCCATCTGCTTCGGATCGGCTTGATCTGCTGTTACGCAAATCACGGCTGTTGAAATGGAATGTTGAAACCATCGGGTTCTCTCCGAATGGGTTCAACGGGTACTTCTTGTTCAAAGTCCTACTTTGTGCATTTTGCGTGATGGTTATTTTGCAAGCAATTTCAACGTTTTACCGATCATTTCTTGAATTCAGAGAAGGCCCGGAAAGCGAAGGAAAATATCTCGACCGCGATTCGCTGGGCGAGGGCGAAGAAGCCTATGAGGGCACACACTAATTTAAGGGGCGTCCCATGCTACTTGGTCTGGACGGGGTCGAAATTGGCCTAATAATTGTTTTTGCCTGTCTCTTTGGCGGCATTCTCTCTGGTTTTCCGGTGGCATTTGCCATCGGCGGGGCTGGCATCATTTCGTTTGGTATCATTGCCGCGCTCGATAGCGCCGGATTAATGGTGCATCAGGCGATTGATCAGTCATCACAGGCCTACCGCGATTTGGTAAATTCGGGTGTGCCCAATGACGCGGTTTCGGTTTTCCGTTATCCCGATTTGCCTCGCATCGCTGAATCGGTGTTCCCACAAGGGTGGGAAGTCGCTTTGGACAGAAACGTAAGCTTTATCGTCAACAGGATGAACGAACGGGTACTAGCCGGACAATCCATTGAGACATTGCTGGCGGTTTTGATGTTCGTACTGATGGGCATCACCCTCGAGCGGTCGAAAATTGCGAATGACTTGCTAACCACCATGGCGCGTGTGTTTGGCCCGCTACCAGGCGGATTGGCCGTTTCAATCGTCGTGGTTGGCGCATTTCTTGCCGCATCGACCGGTATCGTCGGTGCGACGGTTGTGACGATGGGTTTGTTGGCGCTCCCAACGATGCTGCGCAATAACTACTCTCCTGAAATTGCGACGGGTGTGATCGCGGCGTCGGGGACATTGGGTCAGATCATTCCGCCTTCGATCGTGATCGTATTACTTGGAACATTGGCTGGGGATCTCTATTCGGCTGCACAAGAAGCCCGTGCAAGTTCAGCGGGTTGTACGGATGCTTTAACGTATCTTGGTCAGCCAGCAGTGGTTTCGGTCGGCACGTTGTTCCAAGCGGCTTTGCTGCCAGGCATCATGCTGGCGCTACTTTATGCGCTTTATGCTTTTGTCTACGCGTTGCTGAATCCTGAAAAAGCACCTGCTGTGCCGATGGGGGCAACGAACGCAGAACCCATCACGCGCGGCGAAGGCTTTACTTGGTTGCTTGGCCTGCCGATCCTTTTGATCGTAGGGACGATTGTACTGGGCAACTTGAATATCGTTGGCAGTCAATCCATCGTCGTTTCAAGCTTTAGCGACATCGGTGCCGGCGCCAGCCTGCGCACGAATGTCGGTGATGAATGCAAGGCTGCGATGATTGACCTGCATGGGCAAGACGCGTGGGACACTGCGGTAACAGAGCAGGCAGCGATTGAGGCCGCAGGTGGCCAACAGGCCAGCGAGAAGCTTTCCGAAGTCGCGCTTGAGCAAAAGCAAGCCGACAAAGTCGCCGCAGCCGCCCCAATCGGTACCGGGATGGCGATCATATTGATCATGCTCGCGCTGGTTTTGACCACGGCGCGCGGTGTATCGCCGTCGTCGGACGCGCGGCCGCTGATTATCGGTGCAATCGGACTGGTTCTTGCGGTCTTGGTAGACATTGTACTGGTCAGCCCCACGACGACTTCGGGTACTATGGTTTTGCTGATGCTGCTCCCGTTTGTGGCAGTCATGTATGGCGTGGTTTACGGCCTCAAGCGCTGCGCTACCAACGAACTGATCCGGGTCGTCTTTCCGCCACTTGTGCTGATCGTCGCGGTACTTGGTTCTATCCTCGGGGGGATTACCAACCCGACACCGGCGGCGGCTCTCGGGGCCGGCGGGGCAATCATGCTAGCGGCCTATCGCAAGTTGAAAGATATGGACCGTTCGCCCAAGATCATCATCTGGTCCACCTTGGCGATCGTGATAAGCATATTGGTTGGGGTCAACTTTGACCTTCGGATCAATCAGGACGGCGTGAGCTTTGAAAGCTGGTTCGCATTCTTCGTGGCTTACGGTGCCTATCTTTACGCCGTGTTCGGACTGCTGTTTTCCTGCTGGATATTGTACACTTCCGGCGTGCTAAGCCCGGTGGTACGCGAAACTGCCAAGGTTACATCTATGGTGTTCACGATTCTGATCGGGTCGCAGTTGCTGAACCTTGTGGTGATCTCTTTTGGCGGCGAGCACTATATTCAACAATGGCTGAAAAGTTTCGATAACGAGCTGACTGTCTTTTTGATCGTGATGCTGGTGCTCTTTGTTTTGGGGTTTGTTCTCGACTTCCTCGAGATCATCTACATTGTCATTCCGATTGTCGGTCCGGTAATCTATGGCGGCACTTTCGACCCTAAATGGGTAACAATCATGATCGCGGTGAACTTGCAGACATCGTTCCTGACCCCGCCGTTCGGATTTGCACTGTTCTATCTGCGTGGGGTTGCCCCGGCGAGTGTGACTACCGCGCACATCTACCGTGGGATCATCCCTTTTGTGTTGATCCAGGTCGGTGCGCTGGCTTTGTTGTGGATGTTTCCGGTCATCGTCACAATCGTGCCGGACCTGATCCCCAACTAACTTCCCCGCCGATGGGGCATGCATACTGCAAAAAGGCACCCCTTGGGGTGCCTTTCTTACGTTCGTAGCGGATAATGATGGGTTATGGGTGCCATGTTTACGCAGGTAGGGTGCCCAACGGAAGCTGGAACGCCGCAAATACCATCAGCGGTTAGTCTGACTTAAATCAGGCAAAGCGATGTTGGCCACCTGTTCCGCAATCGGGGCAGTATTCAACGGATGATTGTTCGTCGAAAAGTCCCTTGGGCTGCGAACCTTTTGCCAAGAGCCGCCGATATACACCTCAAGCCCCGAGAATTTGGCCTTATACCCCATTTTCTGACTGCCCGGCACCCAATAGCCAAGGTAGACATAAGGCAACCCGGCGTTCTGGGCGATTTCGATATGGTCAAGGATGATGTAATTCCCCAACCCGGCCTGGGGGCGGTCGGGAGTGTAGAAAGAATACACCATACTGACACCATCGCCCAACACATCCGTAAGACAGACGCCTATCAAATCTTTGGTTTTTGCATCGGAATATTCAATGACACGACTGCGGATCGGAGTTTCTTCGATCATGGCAGCGAATTCGAACACATCCATATCTGCCATGCCACCATCGGCGTGACGGCTATCTAGATAGCGTCGAAATAGTTCATACTGGTCTTCGGTGGCCCAAGGCGAGGTCGCCCGGCGCAACAGGCCACTATTGCGTTTGATCGTACGTTTCTGGCTTTTGCTGGCGACGAAATCAGCTACGTTTATGCGCGCTGACAAACATGCTGAACAATCAGCACAGGATGGACGGTACAGAACATTCTGCGAGCGTCTGAACCCTTGGCCTGACAGGCTATCATTCAGCCGTGTTGCAGCTTCGCCCTGCAAGGCCGTAAACAGCTTTCTCTCCATCCGTCCCTCAAGATAAGGGCACGGTTGTGGGGCTGTCACATAGAACTGAGGGGCGATAGGAAGAGTATGGCGCATGATGATCCGTCGTTGCTTGGGCAAGACTAACAATAGCGGAAAAATACGCCAAGCCCAACTTTTGACTTTAGTTAGTTTTCGCTGCGCCGGTTCAGGGGTGTTGTACCCAAGACCAAGTCACTTAGCCCTTGGTTCCGCGCAGTAGTACCCATCAAAACCACCGAAATAAGCTGAAGTGGCATCATGCCTACGCTCAGAGTATAACCCAGCGTGTGGGCAAACGCGGTTGCGGTGTCAAATTTCTGGTCTTGTGATGTACGCAGCTCCATTCCCATCAAGCGCATTCCCAAAGTTGCCGACCCCTTAGACAGAGTTATAAACCGGTATGCAAAACCGATAATCAGCAACAGAAGTGGGAAATAAAAAAGAGCGGTAAAGGCCGTGAACGGTAGCACGACAAGGCTTGCCACCAGTATCAGTATAGCGTCGACCACCCACGCCAGCAGGCGCTTTGTTGGAATGCCGCTGTAAAATTCCGGCTGGCTGTCAGGGTCTGGCGTCAGGGTCATCTTTTTTCCTGCATCATAAGGTGATTGCGCCCCCCGAAAATCGGGGGGCGAAGGCGGCTTAAGTCATTCAAGATGCTTGTACGTCTTGATTTTGTGGTGCGCGTTCTGCCATGAACTGGTCGAACTCGGCTTTGTCTTTGGCTTCGCGCAGGCGGGCTAGAAAGGCTTCGAAGTTGCTTTGTTCCTCTTCCAGACGGGCCAACGTGTCGGCTTTGTAAGCGTCAAAAGCTGCGTTACCTGTGGAACGGCTGCCAAAGTTGCGCGCTGTGCTGCGCTTGGCGCAGGATGAAGATTTAAACATACGTTTGCTCCAGATCATATAAGCCAGAAGGGCAAGGCCGATGGGCCAGAATGCGATGAAACCGACGACCATGGCGGCTATCCAAGCGGCTTTACCGCGAGCGTCAAGAAAGTCTTCGGCGCGACCCAGCCAATTGCGGCCAGTGGCGAAAGCAGGTGCATAGGTTTGTGACATCAAGTTACCTTTCGGTCAAAGAGTGATGGCCCAGAACACTGCGGGCCGGTCCGGTGTGTGGCTATGTGAATGCCTTTCACATTGAACTAGATCATCACTCACCGCGCGCTTTGCAAGGCCCTATGTGAATCTTTTTTACATAAGAGGGAGTTTTTCACGAGACGACGTGTTGTCGAGCGATTACAGCCCCATTGACCTGCCCAATATAACCAGCGAATGCTAGGGATATGACAACACTCGCCAGCCAAATATCTCGAACTCCGCGCATCTTTCAATCAGAGCAAGCCAGAGACGCGCAAGCGCTGTTCCCTGAGGTGGCTCCGGAACTGTCTGAACTTGTCGCCGGGGTTGGGTCGACGTCACCTTACTTGCTTGGTCTCATGCAAATGGAAACGGACTGGTGCGCAACAGCCTTCATTGCCCCCGAAGCGGCGGTTCGAACGGTTATTTCCCGCCTTGCAGAAGTCCCTGCGGACCAGCTTGCGCAGCATTTGCGCCAAGCAAAGCGGCGCGTTGCATTGATGACAGGCCTGGCCGATCTTGCAGGGGCGTGGTCGCTTGAACGGGTTACCGGTGTTTTGACTGACTTCGCAGATGCCGCATGCGGGGCGGCCTTGACGTCAGCGCTTCGTACCCAGATCAAACGCGGCAAATTGCCGGGCATGTCAGAGGGCGACGCAGAAACGGGTGCGGGCATGACCGTGCTGGCAATGGGCAAAATGGGCGCGGCAGAGTTGAACTATTCTTCTGATATCGACCTGATATGCCTGTTTGACGAAAGCCGTTTCGACCCATCAGACTTTCATGATGCCCGCACCGCCTTTGTCCGTGCCACCCGCGCGATGAGCGGGCTGTTGAATGATCTGACAGGTGACGGTTATGTGTTTCGCACAGATTTGCGGTTGCGCCCCGATCCTGCGGTCACGCCGGTTTGCATGGCGATGGAGGCAGCAGAGCGTTACTATGAAAGCCTTGGGCGCACATGGGAGCGAGCGGCCTATATCAAGGCGCGTCCTGCTGCGGGGGGTATTGCTGCGGGGGAACGGTTTCTAGCGGCGCTACGACCCTTTGTGTGGCGACGACATTTGGACTTTGCCGCGATCCAGGATGCCCATGATATGCGGCTTGCGATCCGAGAACACAAAGGGCTTGGCGGGCCGATCACTTTGGCTGGTCACAACATGAAGCTGGGCCGGGGGGGAATCCGCGAGATCGAATTTTTCACGCAGACCCGTCAGTTGATTGCGGGTGGCCGCGATCCAGAATTGCGTTTGCGCGGCACCTGCGAAAGCATGGCGGTTCTGGCCCAAAAGGGCTGGATACCGGATGATGTGGCCAAAACCCTGTCGGATCACTATCGTGCGCATCGCACGGTCGAACACCGCGTACAGATGGTGCGTGACGCCCAGACCCATACTCTGCCGCAGACCGACGAAGGGTTTGACCGGTTAGCGGCGATGATGGACATGGATGTAGCCGATCTGCGCAGCGATCTGCACAGCAGACTAAGCGAAGTTCATCATCTGACCGAAGGGTTCTTCGCCGGAACCGGCCAGCAGACGCCAAAGGTAAACCCGGACGAATCCGCGTTTGATAGCGCGGTGCTTGACCGTTGGCTTAGTTATCCCGCGTTGCGAAGCCCTCGCGCGGCAGAGCTCTTTGCAGAGCTAAAGCCAGGTTTGCTGTCGCGGTTGTCACAGGCGACTAAACCGGCAGAAGCCTTGCTGGCGTTTGATGGTTTTCTTGGGGGGTTGCCTGCAGGGGTCCAGCTGTTTTCCCTGCTCAAAATCAACCCGCAACTGGCGGATTTGCTGATAGACATCGTAAGCACCTCGCCGGCTTTGGCTGCCCATTTGTCACGCAACGCTGGCGTCTTTGATGCGGTGATCGGCGGTGATTTCTTCAGCGACTGGCCCGGAGAGGACGCGTTGACGCAAAATCTATCCGAGGTATTGGCCGCCGAAGTCGATTACGAGGCTCGCCTTGATACCTGCCGTAGATGGGCGCGTGAGTGGCATTTCAGGGTGGGTGTTCATCATCTGCGCGGGCTGATTGATGCCCCCACCACCGGTGCACAATATGCGGATCTTGCTAGGGCAGTGTTGCGCGCGTTGTGGCCGATCGTAATCGCCGAATTCTCGGACCGGCACGGGCCGCCACCGGGACGCGGTGCGGTTCTGCTCGGCATGGGGTCGCTTGGTGCACGCCGGCTGACCGCATCCTCAGATCTGGACATGATCGTGATTTACGATTCAGACGGCGTGGAAAATTCTGACGGCAAACGTCCATTGGCATCGCGTCAGTATTATGCGCGGCTTACCCAAGCAATGATCACGGCGATGAAGGCGCCGATGGCACATGGCAAGTTGTACGAAGTCGATATGCGCTTGCGCCCGTCCGGCAATCAGGGGCCGGTAGCAACCAGTCTGGCAAGCTTTGAGACGTACCAAAAGGAACAGGCGTGGGTTTGGGAGCACTTAGCGCTGACGCGTGCCGACCCTGTGGTCGGTCCGGCGGAACTGATGGAGGACGTCAGCGCTTTATGCGAACAGATACTGCGCCAACCACGCGACCGTTTTCAGGTCTTGCACCAAGTCGCAGACATGCGCACGCGACTTGCCGCAGCCAAGGCAACAGGCGGTGTTTGGGATGCCAAGAACGGACCGGGAGGCATGCAGGATATTGAACTTTTGGCACAGGGCGGGGCGTTGTTGTCGGGTGT
>DRFG01000008.1 GCA_011050655.1 Roseobacter sp. | reverse complement strand
TGGATCATCTGGGCTTGGGCATTGGCTTGCGTGTCTGAAACCGTTTGCAAGCCGCCACGCAACTGTTCCTGACCCATCCCAAGTTGCTGTACGTGGCCGCCCAACGCCTGCATCTGCCGCGCCAGCGGCTCGGTCATACGCGCCGAGCGTCCTGCGGCACGCACCGCCAAGACCAGCAAAATCAGGACCAGAAAAATTGCACCCGCGGTCGCAAGGATCAACAGAACGACTGGGTCGTTCAGGGTATAGGTTTGTCCGCTGATCTCAATCATGTGCGGCCGAACAATCGTTCGATATCACCGAGCTTCAGTTCGACATAGGTAGGGCGCCCGTGGTTGCACTGACCAGAATGAGGTGTCGCTTCCATTTCGCGCAGCAATGCGTTCATTTCTTCTGCGCGCATCCGGCGGCCAGACCGGATAGAGCCATGGCAGGCGACCCGGCTCAAGATCGCCTCGATACGCGCTTGCAGTGAATTGCTTTCATTCTGCTCTACAATTTCATCCAGAATATCAAGGATCATCGCCTTGGCATCAACAGCCCCGAGAATGGCTGGCGTCTCTCGTACAGCGATGGCGTTTCCACCAAACGGTTCGATGCTTAGACCGAAACCAGCCATTTGCTCGGCCATATCCAGCAATCTCGAACAATCGGAAGCCGAAAGATCTACAATCTCAGGAATGAGCAGTGCTTGAGCGGCAACGCCGTTTTCTGACATCTGCCGTTTGAGTTTTTCATAGACTAACCGTTCATGCGCGGCATGTTGATCGACAATCACCATACCCGTTGCAGTCTGTGCGATGATATAGTTTTCGTGAACCTGACCGCGCGCGGTTCCCAAGGGGTAATCAGGGGTTTCCTGTTCGGCTGCTGTCTCTGCTTCGGTCTGGGTTTCGACCCGAGCCCACATACCGGCGGTTTCCGCAAACCCGGGTTCCGGGGCCTGCGCCTGATACGCCGTACCGCGCGCTGAGACAGAGGGCCGGTCCATTTGATAGACCCGCGCTGTCAACTGTTCGGGGCGCATGGCACCTAGTGTGGCAGTAGCGACGGTGGTAGAAGCCCGATGCCCCGCATCTGCTAGCGCATGGCGAAGGCCTGATACAATCAAGCCGCGTGCAATGCCGGGGTCCCGAAAGCGCACTTCGGATTTGGCGGGATGCACGTTCACGTCAACAAGCGTCGGGTCACAATCAATGAACAGCGCCGCTGCCGGGTGGCGGTCGCGGCTGAGCAGATCAAAGTAGGCACCCCGCAACGCCCCGACGAGCAATTTATCCCGCACGGGTCGGCCATTCACGAAAAGGTACTGCATAACTGCCGAACCGCGCGAATAGGTAGGTAACGCCGCGAAGCCAGTCAGGTGTAACCCGTCGCGTTCGACATCGATGGCCAGCGCATTTTCGGCGAACTCACGCCCCAGCACCTGTGCCAGACGCCCTTGCAGGGCAGCAAACATATCGCCCTGCTCCGCATCCGCGCGGAATACCTCGCGGCCCGGTCCATCACCAGACACGTCGCGCAGGATGAAGCGCACGAAGGGTTCTGCCATCGCAAGCCGTTTGATAATATCAGCGATCGCCTGCGCCTCGGCACGATCGGTTCGTAAAAATTTCAATCGGGCCGGAGTGGCGAAAAACAGATTGCGAAGCGTAACGACCGTGCCTCCGTTCAAAGCCGCAGGGCGCACCGGCCCAGCCTGCCCGCCATTGATCGATACTTCGGCCCCGTCCTGACCCGCGACGCGACTGGAAATCGTCAACCGACCCACTGCACCAAGTGAAGGCAACGCTTCGCCCCGAAACCCGAAAGTATGGATGCTCAACAGGTCAGACCCATCGATTTTTGATGTAGCATGGCGTGACATGGCCAGCATCAAGTCGCGGGCCGCGATGCCGCAACCGTCATCTGTCACCCGGATCAGTGTTTTACCACCATCGGCATATTCGATGGTGACCTGCCGTGCGCCTGCATCAATGGCGTTCTCGACCAGCTCTTTGACGGCAGACGCCGGACGCTCTACCACCTCTCCGGCGGCGATACGGTTGATCGCTGCTTCGTCAAGCTGCCGGATTACTGGCGGTGCTTCGCTTATATTGGGGTTTTGATATGCCATTGCGCTATACCTAGCATAGAGGCGGACGATTCTGAAAGACGGGATTATACGTACCCGGCCCCCTCTCTCGGCGTTTCAATCCTTGGCGGCCTTGAACCACGCGACAATTTCAGCGCGCTCTGTCGGTTCCATATGGCTAAGGTTTGCAGGTGGCATGGCGTTGGTAATCCCAGCTTGTATATAGATCTGCTTTGCAGCGCTGGCGATCTGATATTCGGTCTCTAACCGGATACCCTTGGGTGGCCACAACAGTCCTTCCCATCCCGGTTCCGCAGCGTGACACATGCTGCACCGGCCTGTTACAATATCTTGAACCCGCTCAAAACCATCAGCCTGGGCAAAACGCAGGGCCGCGCCCGACGCCTTTTGGGGTTCGGTGGCGCGAAACACCGGCGCGGTGGACAGCCAAATAATCGCGATGAATAATAATGCAGTCGCCAGCCATGTCCAAGTTGGGTTGCCTTGGCGGGCATGCAGGCTGTTGAAATAGTGCCGGATCGTCACCCCCATCAGAAATACCAACGCTGCAATCAGCCAATTCATTTCTGACGCGAAGGCCAGTGGATAGTGGTTGCTGAGCATCAGAAAAATCACCGGCAACGTAAGATAGTTGTTATGCGTGCTGCGCTGCTTAGCGATCTTGCCGTAGTTCGCATCCGGGGTGCGCCCCGCCTTCAGATCAGCCACTACGATACGCTGGTTCGGCATGATGATGAAAAACACGTTGGCCGACATGATGCTGGCGGTAAACGCCCCCAAGTGGAGCAACGCGGCCCGGCCCGAAAAGACCGATGTATAGAAATATGCCATCCCCACCAGGATCACATATAGAACGATCATCAGGCGCGTGTTGTCATCGCCGAATTTGCTTTTGCATATCTGGTCATAGACAATCCATCCAAAAGCCAAGGACGCCAATGAAATTCCCACAGCCTGCCATGTCGCGAGCTCTGCCACGCGCGGATCTACGAGGTAAAATTCGGCCCCAAGATAGTAGACTAAGATCAGCAAGGCAAAGCCCGATAGCCAGGTTGAATAGCTCTCCCATTTGAACCAGACTAGGTCATCAGGCATCAGTGCAGGGGCCACGAGGTATTTTTGCACATGGTAGAACCCCCCGCCGTGGACCTGCCATTCCTCTCCGTCTGCGCCCGATTTCAGGTTGCGGTCACGGTGCAGGCCCAGATCAAGCGCTATAAAATAGAATGACGACCCTATCCAGGCAATTGCCGTGATGACGTGCACCCACCGAACGGCGAATTCAATCCAAGTGGCAATGGCGGCCATATCGTACATGAGAGAGGTTCCTTGGGTTTTGCTTTGTCGTCAGTGGGGCCGAGCGAGCCGCGAAAGCTATTGAAGTTACAATGACAGCTCCTTGCATTTGGCACGCGTCGATTAGGCCTAGCCTTTGATCACATAAGGCGGATCAAGCGGGTATTCGTCAAGGTTTGTAGTCGTGCCGATACGATCAACCACAGCAAACAGGCCCGGTTCGGCCAAGGGCGTCAGCACGCCGTGCCATGTCCCGCGCCGGAAATTCACGCCCTGATAGGGGTGCGTTATGAATGCGAGCGGAGTGCCGGGCGTACCGTTGTCATCAGGTGCCACGATGACCAGAAACGGATGCCCGGTGAGCGGCAGAAATGCCTGCGATCCTTCGGGGTGACGCTCAAGCAGATCCAGCGTGTAGGGAAAACTGCGAGGGCGGGCGTCGAAGATGCTTATCCCCGCCTGCCCATCATGCCCAAAATCCAGTGTGGCCTGATCATGGTGTCGCCCGCACATTCCTGCGTTGATCATCCGATCCGGGCGGCCCGAGGCGTCAAGTATTTCCCCGAACGGCGCGAAGC
>DRFG01000007.1 GCA_011050655.1 Roseobacter sp. | reverse complement strand
GGATCACCGCAACAGCCGCCGTATAGGAATTAGGATCGACGCCGCCAGCATAAGCCGCAACGATGCAATAGGTGTCGCGACGCAAGTCGTTCAGCGCCTTCAGGCTTTCGGTCGTCACGCCGGGCAGTCGCTTGGCGGCTTTGGCCAATAGTGCGGAACGGTCATCCTCGTTTGCGACGATAACAATGAAATTGGCAGAGCCCGCGACGCTAATAGGATGCTGAGTGACCTTTGCTAAGCGACGGGTATAAGCCTTGATCGCCGAGGTGTCGCTTTTGCGTTCCGAAGGTGGCACACTTTCGCCAAACATGATCTCAATTCGGACCGGTTTTTCCCAGCGACGCATCGTGGTCTTTTCGCCTCGCCCGGTTAGGGTGGCATTGTATTCGTTATAGAACGCGATTTGTTCGAAATTGCGGGCAAGCATATCGGCTGTAAAAGGCGTGTCATGGCCGCCACCGTCGCTGCGCATCAGTCCTTGGCTCAGTTGGGTTTTTTGGATGTCATTGAAATAGCTGCGCAACATGGCGCTTTTCTCCGAGGTGGGCTTGGCCACCACCGGAGCAGGGGGCTTGACGGGGTCCGGCCTTGCGACGGGCTTATGTGTGGGTTCGACAGGGGGGGGAGGTGAACAGGCCGAAATGGTGGCGATGGCAACTGCTGTCACCGCCCAGTATCTAATCGAAAATGGGTACCGTTTCATGCCAGCCTGTACCCCGCAGTTTATGCAGCCGAAGCCGCAGGCTTTGACGCTTTGGCCGATGCTAGAGTATCACGCAAATTCGCCTCCATTTCCTGAAGCTCTTTTTCCGCCAGCGCGCGACGTGCTTTGCCTTCGTCAGCGATTTGCAACGATTCCTGAATAGTACCGATCAAATCGGCGTTGGCTTGCTTCACAGCCTCGATGTCAAAAACGCCGCGCTCCATTTCGGTCCTGATGATCTTGTTGCTGTCGCGCAGATTTTTCGCATTCGACGTCAGAAGTTCATTGGTCAGATCATTGGCCTCGCGTACCGCTGAGGCGGCTTCGGCGCTGCGCTGGATCGTGACCGCCTGTGCCAGTTGTGTTTCCCACAGTGGTACGGTGTTGACGAGCGTCGAGTTAATCTTGGTGACCAAGCTCTTGTCGTTTTCTTGCACCAGCCGGATCGAGGGCAGTGATTGCATGGTTACCTGACGGGTCAGCTTCAAGTCGTGAACACGGCGTTCCAAATCGTCGCGCGAAGCGCGAAGGTCGCGCAGTTCTTGCGCTAACATGACCTGATCTTCCTCCGAGGCGGCTGTCACCTCGGCGTCTTTGGTCGGGATGGTAGTTGCGGCGAGTTCGGCTAGCTTTGCCTCTCCTGCCGCGATGTATAACGCCAATTCATTATAAAATTGCAACGTTTTTTCGTATAGCATGTCGAGCGATTTTATATCTTTCAACAGCGTATGCTCGTGTTTGAGCAATTCATCGGTGACGCGGTCGATCTGGCTTTGGACCTCTTCGAACTTGGCAGTGAACTTGGCAAAGGGCGCGGCGCGGCCCAGCAAGCGTTCCCACCAGCTTTGATCGCGACGCACGTCCAGTTCAGACACCGAAAACCCGCGAATGGTGGTGACGATATCGCGCAGGCTGTCGCCGGCGGGGCCTACATCCTTGTTGCGTACGTCTTGCAGCATCGCTTGGCTGATTTCCTGCAACTCGGCCTGTGCGGCAGAACCAAACCCGATGATAGATTGCGTGTCGTCCATATCTATCTCGGCCATGCGACTTTTGATCTCGGCGGCTTTCAGCCCTTCGGCTTTTTCCAAGGATACAATCGCGTCGGCCGATCCAGGGTCTAGCAAAACCGACGCGTTCACTTCGTCTATGAGCGCAACAGAGGCGGCGGCTTTTTCGCGGACGGTATCAGACATGGTTCAACTATTCCTATGCTGTGGGGCACGTCAGTCCAGACGCACGCCTTCTCGGGAAAGCCGCTCGCGCAGCACCTCAATTTCGATGTTCAAATCAGTTTTGTCTTCCAATAGCGATTTTTGCGTACGTGCGGCAAAGTTTTTGTCTAGATCATCAAGTAATGCCAGATAATCTCCCCGCGCCTGACCGTCGCGGGTACTAGCATAGATGTCCGCGAATTTGATCGTGGCGTCACGAGCACCAAGCAAATAGACCGAAAGGTATTTACGGGCACCGGTCAGATCACGCGGGTCCTCTTCGACGGTGCGGATCAATGTCCGGGCCGTGGTTTGAAATTGCGCCAAACGATCTTGAACCGGCCGGTCAGATATTCGCAGCAACGCGGTGGTCATAGAGGCCAGATGTTGCTCTGCTTCGTCAACCACACGGGCAACCCGACCCTTTTGGTAGCTGTCGATGCCTTCCATCCCCTTGGATGTCAGTGGGTCGATCCCGAAAGCTGCGACATGCAGGCCCATTGCCGCGAGACCGTAAAGAACAGGGGCCACAATGCCAGGATCGTTTTTATAAGCTGCAAGCGCTACACCGCTACCGGTCAATGCCGCAGCCAAAATTTTACGCGGCACGGCTGGGCGCTCTGCTACCTTGCGACCTCGGTACGCAGCCTCGGCTTTCAGACCTTCGCGCAGCAACAGGGCGGCACCGCTTAACACCGTGGCCGCCATCAAGCCTAGGATAAGGCCCAACGCCCCGTCATTGAGAGACATGAAAACAAGCAAAACCGGAGGGATAAACAGGGCATTGGCACGTCCGCCGACGGGGTTAACCTCGGCTCGTTTGGTCCGGGGCGACGCAGATTTCCGACCGTCGGTACTATACTTTCCACCAAATCGCTGCGCCATCAATCACAGCCCTCCAAGCCAGCCGGTGGCGATGCCAAGCAGCAGCAAAATCAGCGCAGCATAAGTAATTTGTTGAAATGGTGTCGGTGCCATGCGGCCCTCTTTGCTGTATTCGTCTAGTGGTTCAAACGCTGCACGCCCTGCCTCTAGAATCCGCCCTGCAATTGTCACCAAAAGTGCAACAATAGCAACGACCAGCGCAATTATAACAACAAACAGAAGCAATCGACTCATAGGAATTTCCCTTTGATCGACATATAGGTGCGCCCCGCCCGCACTGCTAGGGTTCACGGGTGGCAAGTGGAAAGCTAACAGCAGCGTGCCTGGCTATTTCAGGGCTTGCGAGTGCTTTTTACCCGGGTGCCGAACTTGCGCGGCGCTGTTGAATCGGATGTTGGTCGGGAAGGCTTGGACTTGCCATAGCCGGGCTTTGGCTTGCCAGAAGCTGGTTTGGCCGCCGACGGTTTTTCTGTTGGGGCCTTGGGCAAGCCGGGGCGACCTGGACCAGGGGCACCGGGTTTGCGAGGGGTACGTTTCAACTGGCTGGGTTTTTTCTTGGCAGCGGTGCCGGAATTGTCGACCAGTTCTATGCCTAGCTGATCTCGAACAACTTTTCGTTTAACCTCTTCAACCTCGCCGGGTTTCAGCTCGCCCAATTGAAAGGGGCCATAACTGGTTCGGATCAATCGGTTGACTGATAGATGCACCGCTTCCATGGCGCGTCGGATTTCACGGTTTTTGCCTTCGCGCAACCCGACCGTAAGCCAGGCATTTGCGCCTTGCTGACGGTCTATCGCCACGGTCATCGGTTGAAATCGTTCGCCGTCCACTGTGATGCCCTTGCGCAGGGGCTCTACAGTTTCCTCGGAAGGACGACCGTTGACCCGGACGCGGTAGCGGCGCAACCAGCCGTTTGAGGGCAGCTCAAGCTTGCGTTTGACCTCGCCATCATTGGTCAATAAAAGCAGACCTTCTGAGTTCAGATCAAGCCGCCCGATGCTCATCACGCGCGGCATATCATCAGGAAGATCATCAAAAATGGTGCCGCGGCCCTTTTCGTCGCGGTTTGTCGTCACGATACCCGTAGGCTTGTGGTACAGCCACATGCGGGGTGGTTCTGGGTCGCCGACACGTACACCATCAACCGAGATTTCGTCACGCGCCGTTACATTGAGAGCAGGCGAATCAATCTGGGTGCCGTTTACGCGCACCCGCCCTGCTTCGATCATGCGTTCGGCTTCGCGACGGCTGGCAATGCCCGCACGCGAGAGGACTTTTGCAATGCGGTCTCCGGGAACGGGGGCGGACTGCGGGGGCTGTTTGGGTGTGTTTTCGCTCATATTCCAGCGCATACCCTGTTTCAGACGCTTGCGAAAGGGTGGCATTTGCAGGCAAGTGAAGCAATGACCTTTACCTCTCATATGTCTTTGGCGCTTGATGCGGCGCGCGCGGCCGCCCTGCGCGGAGAAGTGCCGGTGGGGGCCGTCATCGTGTCACCGGATGGGCACGTCGTCGCCGTGGCTGGTAACCGCACGAGAGAGCAGAATGACCCGACTGCGCACGCTGAAATGCTGGCCATCCGCGCGGCTTGTGCGACGGCGGGGTCGGAACGCCTGGGCGGCTACTCAATGTACGTGACGCTGGAGCCTTGCGCGATGTGCGCAGCCGCAATATCGGCGGCGCGGATAGAACGGCTGTACTACGGTGCGTCAGACCCAAAGTCGGGGGGCGTGGCGCAAGGGGCTCGGGTGTTTTCACACGCGCAATGCCACCATGTTCCGCAGATATACGATGGTATTTCTGCGCGCGATTCCGAGGCTATGCTGAAAGAATTTTTCGCGAATAAAAGAAAAGGATAGATCAGTTTGGCAAATCGCGATGACCTGAGCCTGTTTGTGCGTGAAGCACTGATTGCGGGCAAGAGCCGGGCAGAGATAACAACCGCGTTGCTGCATGCGGGCTGGAGCCCACCCGAAGTCGGTGATGCCTTGGATGGGTGGGATGAAACCCCGTTTTCGCCGCCGGTTCCTAAACCGCGGGCGGCGGTTTCAGCACGCGATTTCTTCGTCTATGCGTTGACCTTTGCAGTGCTGATATTGGGTGCGTTCAACTTGGTCATCGTGCTGCAAGCCTTGATCGATCTGGGTTTTGCTGAGCAAGACCATGCGGCCGATCGAGAGATCAGATGGGGCGTCGCTGTCCTGCTCACTACGGTACCCTTGTATCTGTGGCTTACCCTTCGCGAACGGCGCAAGTTGGCCCGTAACCCGGCTCTGCGTCGTTCTGCGATCCGAAAATGGATGATTCACATCGGGTTGCTTCTTGCGGCGCTTACCTTGCTGGGGGATTTGATCGCGACGATATACGCCCTGTTGACGGGAGATTTGACCGCGCAATTCTTGCTAAAAGCAGGGGCTGTCGTTGTCATAGCAGGCGGTATCTTTCTATATTATCGCTCTGTAGGGCAGCAGGCTGATCGTCGGTGAATAAGATTTTGCTGATACTTCTACTTGGATTGGTCGGCGGGGCGATTACCGGAGGATTGTTTGTCGTAGGCGGCCCCGGCCGTGCGCGCGCTGAACGTCAGGACACCGTGCGTCTGGCTGATCTGCGCAGCTTGCATACTTACCTCAGATGTCCCGGGCGATCGAAAAGACTGTTACCGGTTGCCTTGGATGACATTTCATATTGCCCCGGTTCATTGGGCGCCGCCGGTGAGGCACCCAATTTTCGTGATCGGGTTTCCAATGAATCCTATGTTTATACCAGATTGGATGATCACCGTTTTGAAATTTGCGCGACCATGGCGTTGGACCTAGCTAAAGTACGCGGTAGGCTCGTTTATGAAAAAGGCGTGGTCTGGCGCGCCCAAAATGTTATCTGCCTGCCCGGTGACAATGAAGTGCATACGCGTTGATCACCCCACTGCACCGGGCAACTGCGCTGCGCTTAAACCTTTATCGCTGTCATTACTTGGGGTTCTATCACGTCGACACCGGGCAGCCCGTCGACAAGCACGTCTGCTGATTGTTCTAGTGCGCCGAAGGTTCGATAATGACAGGGAATAACGGTTTTGAAATCAAAGTACCTCTTGGCGGCATAGGCGGCACCGGCCATATCCATTGTGAAATGACCACCGGCGCTGAGGATACCGATATCGGGTTTATGGTAATCACCCATCCACTCCATATCCGCCATGATCCCCGTGTCGCCGGAAAAATATATTGTGTGGCCTTCGCCTCGGATCATAAAGCCGACTTCGGCACCCATATAAATCGGCCCCTTGTTGCCGTCGACTGACGAAGAATGAGAAGCCGGAACCATTGTCACTGCGACCTGACCGCAGTTGATCGTGCCACCCTTATTAAAACCGATGGTGTTCTTAACGCCTTGCGCGTCGAAATAACCCATCAGTTCGACCATCCCCGCCACCGGCGCACCCGTTTTTTCCGCCACCATAGCCAGGTCCTGAGTGTGATCGAAGTGGCCATGGGTGATCAGTATTTGAGTAGCTCCGTTCAGAGCGGTATCATAGTGGCTTTCATCAAGCATCGGGTTGCCTGTCAGCCATGGGTCGACCAACAGGATCTGGTCTTCGATTTCTATGCGAAAGCTGCCGTGACCTAGCCAAATGATGTTCATCAGTGTTCTCCTTTATGCGTGCTGACGCGGAGTGTAGCGCGAGTTGAAGTTTTTGGGAGCCTCCGGCGGAAGTTTATTTGGCAAAATAAAGTTGCGGTGCGTTGTTTGGCCGGTTGGGAGCTAGCCCAGCCTTGCAGGGGCGGGCAGGGGGCGATAAACGGCATGCAAAGAGATAAAGGAGCACCCATGTCCATTGACGAGACCACAGCCGCACGGGTGGCGAAACTGGCCCGTATCAAGGTTGAACCCGATGCGTTGCCAGCCCTTGCGCAGGAATTCAACACTATCCTTGGCTTTATCGAACAACTGAACGAAGTCGATGTCGATGGGGTGGAGCCGATGACGTCGGTCACGCCGCAACTGTTGAAAAAGCGCGATGACGTGGTGCGTGATGGCAACCAGCAGGCCAAGGTCTTGGCAAACGCGCCGGATGCGCGTGAAGGATTTTTTGCGGTGCCGAAGGTGGTGGAATAATGTCTGAACTGAATAAGATGGGCCTGGCAGAGGCTCGGGATGCATTGCGTGCAGGCGAAACGTCGTCTGTCGAATTGACCGATGCCTGTTTGACGGCGATTAACAGTGCCGGTGCATTGAACGCATTCGTGCATCACACCGGCGACCTGGCGATGCAACAGGCTGGCGCAGCGGATGAGCGTATCAAGGCAGGTGATGCGCCGGCGATGTGCGGGTTGCCGATCGGGATCAAGGATTTGTTTTGCACGAAGGGCGTGCCGTCGCAGGCCGGGTCACGTATTCTTGAGGGGTTCTTGCCCGAATATGAAAGTACTGTGTCGCAGAAGCTTTTTGACAGCGGCGCGGTCATGCTTGGCAAGCTCAACATGGACGAGTTTGCCATGGGATCGTCCAACGAGACATCTATTTACGGTAGTGCGGTTAATCCATGGCGACGCACGGGCGATGATACCAAACTAACCCCGGGGGGGTCCTCTGGTGGCTCTGCGGCGGCGGTTGCAGCGGATTTATGTCTGGCGGCGACGGGTACGGATACCGGCGGGTCCATCCGTCAGCCCGCGGCGTTTACTGGTACGGTAGGCATTAAGCCAACCTATGGTCGCTGCTCGCGTTGGGGGATAGTAGCCTTTGCATCCTCGTTGGACCAGGCGGGACCGATGACCAAGTCAGTCCGTGACGCAGCGATTATGTTAGGGGCTATGGCGGGGTTCGACTCCAAAGATAGCACTTCGGTTGATCTAGCTGTGCCTGATTTCGAAGCCACGCTGACGGGCGACATTCGTGGCAAGAAGATCGGGATTCCGCGCGAGTACCGTATGGATGGAATGTCGGACGAAATCGAAAAGTTGTGGGCTGACGGAATCGCCATGCTGCGTGACGCTGGAGCCGAGATCGTCGACATTTCACTGCCTCACACCAAATATGCATTGCCTGCTTATTATGTGATTGCCCCTGCCGAAGCATCCTCGAACCTCGCAAGGTACGACGGGGTGCGCTATGGCCACCGCGCCAAGATGGATCATGGCGACGGTATTACCGAAATGTACGAAAAGACCCGTGCCGAAGGGTTTGGCCACGAAGTGCAGCGCCGCGTGATGGTGGGAACATACGTGCTCAGCGCCGGTTTCTACGACGCTTATTACAATCGCGCCCGCAAGGTGCGTTCGCTGATTAAGAAGGACTTTGAAGACGCCTTTGCATCAGGGGTCGATACTATCCTGACCCCAGCGACGCCTTCTGCCGCTTTCGGGTTGAACGAGATGGCCGAGACCGATCCTGTGGCGATGTACCTCAATGACGTCTTTACTGTAACTGTTAATCTCGCGGGCCTTCCCGGTATTGCCTTGCCGACTGGTACCAACGCCCAAGGGTTGCCTTTGGGGTTGCAGCTTATCGGACGCCCGTGGGAGGAAGCGGAGTTGCTGTCTACCGCCTATGCGCTGGAACGGTCCGCAGGCTTTATGGCCAAGGCGGAAAAATGGTGGTAAAGAGTTTGGCGACTAGGCAGCACATATATAAAGTAGGTCCGATGATCACACGCGTTTCAATCGTTGCAGTCTTGGGTGTCGCCCTCGCTGCTTGCCAACCGGCTATTCCTGATAGCGGAAGGGGGGTAGGTTTCGATGGCACCTTCGAGGCGCAACAGGCCGAGCGCGACAGGGCATTAGCAGCGAGCGGTTCAGTAACGGGCACAGCGATGCCGGCACCTCCGCAGGTCGCATCAGCGTCGCTTGAGCCGGTAAATGACGGGTCACCCGCGGCGGTTGCGGCCGAAACCTCGCGCATACTTGATGCGACTAGGCCGGGCGGGGTCGGCAATGAGGCAGCAACGAATTCGGGCGTTGTGCCGTTGAATGCCAGCCCGTCAAATCCGGCCCCACCAGTATTAACGGCCAGTGGGATTTCAAGAGAAAACAACTTTGATGCCGTCGCTGGTCAACGCACGATCGAAAGTGACGCTGCACGCATCGCCGCCAACCGGGCGCAATACCGGGTCGTCGCCCCCGAAGCATTGCCTGACCGGAGTAACGCAGGCCCGAACATCGTGGCTTATGCGCTGCAAAATAATCACGCAGTGGGCACGCCGATCTATACGCGTCGTGGTTTTAACAAAGAACGCAAATATGCACGTGCTTGTGCACAGTATTCACACCCCGATCAGGCGCAACTGGCATTCCTAAGCGATGGTGGCCCGGCAAAGGACGGTGCCGGCATGGACCCGGACGGCGATGGATATGCCTGCGATTGGGACCCACGCCCCTACCGTCGGGGTGTCGAAGGCTGACAACAATGCTTGCCAACGCGATCCAACGGCCATCACCAAATTTTGGGGTGCGTCGGAATGGGTTGAAGCCTTCCTTAATTGTACTGCACTATACCGCCATGGATAGCGCCGCGAGCGCGCTTGCTCGGTTGTGCGACGCCACAAGCGAAGTGTCAGCGCATTACCTGATTACCGGGCGGGGCGAAGCGTTTCAACTGGTGGCAGAAGATCAGCGCGCCTGGCATGCCGGGCAAGGGGAATGGCACGGTCTGGATGACATCAACTCACGGTCGATCGGAATCGAGCTGGACAATCGCGGCAACCATCCCTTCTCAGAACCGCAGATGGCTTCGCTCGAGAGGCTACTGCAGGACATCATGAACCGTTGGCACATTCTGCCGTCCGGCGTGATCGGTCATTCTGACATCGCACCGGGCCGCAAGGTCGATCCCGGCCCGCGCTTCGATTGGGCCCGCTTGGCCCGTCTGAACCTCGCTGGGGCAGGAAGCTCGTTTGACATTGGGGCAACACCGTCCCCAGATCAGTTCAGCGTTGCCGCACAAGCTGCGGGTTTCACCGCGAACGTCGATATCGACACGCTGCTTATGTCGACCCGTCTACGCTATGCGCCATGGCGTCATGGCCCGCTATGCGCGGCTGACATGGACTTTTGTCACAGATCCTAGATGCAGCACCGGCTTCCAAATGGTATTAAATCCCCGCCGGAGGCATCCTGCCTACAAAACCGATTGACCCGCGTTGATCTTTACCGCTAGGTCTGCGCTGCGCGGAGAGCTGGATGGCCGCGGTCTTGGTAACAAGGTCGAGGAAAGTCCGGACTCCCAGAAGAAACGGTGCCGGGTAACGCCCGGGCGGGGCAACCCGACGGATAGCGCCACAGAAAACAAACCGCCATTGCGACGGGTCGGGCAACCGATACCACCGTGGTGGTAAGGGTGAAACGGGGCGGTAAGAGCGCACCGCGGAGGTGGTAACATCTCCGGCATGGCAAGCCCCACCGGGAGCAATGCCGAATAGGGACCGCGCGCTGCGTCTGGCAACAGGCAAGGCGGGGCTGCTTCTGCCCCAGCAGGTCCGGGTTGGCAGCTATAGCTGTGCAGGTAACTGTACAGTCAGAGGAATGGTCATCCCCTGTCGCAAGGCAGGGACAGAATCCGGCTTACAGGCTCTCCGCGCACTCGATCTGACTGACCTAAGGGTTTTTCGGAATATATTGATCCTGAAAGCCACTTTTCCGCCTGCATATAGCAACCGTCAGGAAATAGCGGTTGACTCGGGCGCAGGCGTGGATAGAACCCGAAACTCAGGATTTAACGAGTACGGACCGGTTGACGGCCTGCTCGTCGTTGCAGGAGAACGACTATGGCGAAGCCAACCACGATCAAGATCCGTCTGAACTCGTCCGCGGGCACAGGCCATTTCTACGTCACAAAGAAAAACGCGCGTACCATGACCGAAAAAATGGTCATCAAAAAGTATGACCCCGTTATTCGCAAGCACGTTGAATACAAAGAAGGTAAGATCAAGTAAGATCTTTCCGGCGATGTGATAGCAGGACCGCACCTCGTTAGTGCGGTCTTCTGCGTAGTGCCTGCACGAATTGTAGCTTTTCTGTCTAGAAAGCCATGTGATGCCCAGAGAAGGTCACTATATCAACCGCAGCAATTGGCTTCGTGCAGCTGTTCTGGGGGCCAATGACGGCATCGTTTCGATTTCCAGCTTGCTGGTCGGCGTCGCCGCTGCAGGGATGGCATCCGGCAATGTCGCTCTGACCGGGTTTGCCGGTCTGACAGCCGGTGCCCTTTCCATGGCGGCGGGTGAATATGTGTCGGTCTCGGCTCAGGCCGATGTCGAGGCTGCTGATCTGGAGCGTGAACGAATAGCCCTAGAGGAAGACCCCGATTACGAGCTCGAGGAATTGGCCGAGGGGCTGGAGAGCCGAGGCGTAGAAGCAAAGCTGGCTTTGACGGTTGCGGCCCAGTTAACCGATCATGACGCGCTTGCCGCTCATGCCCGCGAAGAGCTGGGGATGTTTGGGCTCGCAGGTCAGGCTGATCCACTTCAGGCGGCCGGCGCATCGGCATTGGCTTTCGCCGTCGGTGGGATGTTTCCGTTGTTGGCCGCGTTGTTGGCCCCGCAAGGGGGGGCGGTGATACCGATCGCAGTTGTGGCGACCTGGGCGCTGGTGCTTCTTGGAGGCTGCGGTGCCAAGCTGGGCGGGGCACCGATGCGGCCCGCTATCATTCGTGCGGTAACGTGGGGGGCTGTTGCAATGGCCTTTACTGCGGGGGTAGGTCAGCTATTCAACGTCACGGTTTGACCCGAATATTGCGAACTGACTGTTTTCTGCCACTGCACTCCGCGACACATTTGACTAATCATCGCCCAAAGCGCTGAACAGCACCCTCCAGCGTCAAATTGATAGTCATCGATCATATAGTGTGGGCGGCTTCAATTTCTGTCCTGCAAAGAAAAACGCCTACCGGAGAGAACTCCGATAGGCGTTAGATTGTGGCTTAGCCGTTCTGCAAAGTGGCAGATAGACTTATTCGCGGTTTCCGAACAACTGTAATAACATCATGAACATGTTGATAAAGTTCAGGTACAGGCTAAGTGCGCCCATGATCCCGGACTTTTTCAGCCATTCCTGATCGCCGGTGTGGGCATGCGCCAGATAGGTGTTCTTGATGTTCTGCGTGTCATAGGCGGTCAGACCCGCAAAGATCAGCACACCGATAGCCGAGATTGCGAAAACCAACGCTGGCGATGCAAGGAAGATGTTCACGATTGATGCAACGACCAAACCGATGACGCCCATGATCAGGAAGCTACCCCAACCCGAGATATCCTTTTTGGTTGTATAGCCCCAAAGAGACAGACCGGCAAAAGCGATTGAGGTTACCAAGAAGATCTGAATGATCGAGTAGCCAGTGAAGACCAAAAAGATCGAGCTGATTGAAACGCCCATTACCGCTGCGAACACATAGAATAGCGTCTGTGCGGTGGCGGCCGAAATCTTGTTCATCGCAGCGCCCAGACCGAAGACAAAGGCGAGGGGTGCAAACATCACAACCCATTTTAATGGCGACATGTACAAGGCCGACCCAAACGATGTCAGATATTTACCCGTACCGATCTGCGCTGCTGCGCCGGACGGGTCAGTCGTGACAGCGAGGCCAGAAATGGCCCAAGCTGCGGCAAAGGTGATCAACATGCCAATCGACATGGTGCCATACACCTTGTTCATATGGGTGCGCAGCCCTTCATCGATAGCGGCGGCGCGGGTTCCGGCTGCGGACCGGATGGTGTTCACGTCGACCATGAATGTCCTCCAATTGGTAAAAGAGTTACGAAGCGGATTGTCCGACCTCGGTATTGCCTTGAATATCGTGACAGAGGGCAATGTTTTCAAGAGTGTTTGATACATAAAATATATCAAGTTATAGTCCCCCTAGCTAGTTGCATATCCGGAAAGTTACGAGATTTCCCAATCAAAGACTGCGGGTACGTGTCGTTAGGCGTTCTGTATCCGTAAAAAGACTTGGCCATCGGGGCTAATTTGCCGAATTATTCTGATTTCTCTGTTGCAGATGGCAGATGAGCCAGCTGGTGACAGCCGCGTCGGTATGCCATCAGAATGGTGCTAGGCGTTTCCCCCCCCTCCGTGGCCCTCATGAAATGCTCGGGAAAGCACGAATGATTCCCTTTTTCGACTTGAGACACTCTTGGTCAGAGCTAAATCTGATAAAGTTACTCAGGAAAAGAGTTCACCTAGACTTAGAAGGCTAAATTTATTCAATCGACAGGGGAATATAGCCAGCAAATTTCGAAACAGTGTGTTTCTGAAATAACTTTTCGGTTGGAAAAGCTTACGTTGGGTTAACTAAAGAAGACTTTCGCTTTAGTTGCGAAAAGTTGAATTAATTTGCATAAATTAAAGAAGTTATTTTGCAGAAATGTAAATCATTGCTAACTTAATTGCACGGATAAGGTGTAAGTTGGCTTTTTATTGCAGCGTGCGATGATTCTGCTGCGCGGAAATTATGAGAAATATTGGACAGACGTCCATTTTCATTTCATTTGCGTATGAAGCTTAAATTTGTAAGTTGCACCCCAGTTTGGAAATTGCCTGAACTCAGGGGCTATTTCTTGTGCATGTAACGAATGGCGCAGACCTACGCGCTTTTGTCAGGAAAGAAGATTGATGCCACACAAAGTAGATGTTCACGTAGGGCAACGTATCCGTCAGCGTCGCTGGTTGGTGGGCATGACCCAGCAAAAGTTGGCTGAAATGGTTGGCATTAAATTCCAGCAAATCCAAAAATACGAAACAGGGGCCAACCGGGTCAGCGCTTCTCGTTTGTGGGAAATAGCCGATGCCTTGGACATTGAGGTGGCCCATTTCTTCGAAGGCGTAGAAGTCGAAAAAGTCAACGCGGGCTCAACGGCCTCTAACGTGCCAGCCGATCTGGCCGGTGACAAGGAAGCCATGGATCTTGTGCGGTCTTATTACGCTATACCTGAAAACCAGCGACGCCGATTGTTCGAGCTAGCCCGCGTTCTAAGCGACGTGGCTTGAGGCTGTACATTACCATGTGATGTTGTAACCGTAGGGCAAAACTGTCAGGCTGGTTACATGAATAAAAGCAGTAATTTTGACCCCGATGTCATGCGGGTAGGGCATCTGTTAGCAGATGCGGCGCGCGCTGCCACGCTGCCTTTTTTTCGCAAGGCTGATCTTGTCGCTGACAATAAGCTGGCTGATGGCTATGATCCGGTGACCATCGCGGATTGTGAAGCAGAACGCGTGATGCGCGAAATTTTGGCACGAGAACGTCCTCGGGATGCTGTTCTAGGTGAAGAATACGGTGCGTCATCCGGGACGTCTGGCCTGACCTGGGTGCTTGACCCGATCGACGGAACCCGAGGGTTTGTTTCAGGAACGCCGACTTGGGGCGTTCTGATAGCGCTTGGCGATGCTTCGGGACCCTTCTTTGGCATCATAGATCAGCCCTATATCGGTGAACGGTTCGTCGGAACCCCATTGGGGGCCGAATTGACCGGTCCTAATGGTAAATCCGCGCTGGTAACGCGCCCGCCGCGCGATTTGTCACAGTCAACTGTGATGACAACATTTCCCGAAGTAGGTTCAAGTGACGAAGGGGCTGCATTTGCCGAGGTATCGCGCCGGGCAAGGCTTACGCGATATGGTATGGATTGCTACGCTTACGGATTGGTGGCGGCGGGCCAGATAGATCTGGTGATCGAGGCCGGATTGCAACCCTACGACATTCAAGCCCCCATTGCAGTGGTTCAGGCCGCGGGGGGCATTGTTACCGACTGGCGGGGCGGCCCGGCCCATAATGGCGGGCGCGTGGTTGCTGCCGCCAATGCGCAAATCCACGCGCAGGCGCTGGCGGTGCTGGGGTCTTGTCGCCATGACTGAATTGCTGATCCGAAACGCAGAGCATATCTTGACGATGGATGATGCCCGCCGTGAGCTTTTGGGGGCCGATGTCTTGATCCGTGACGGAGAGATTGCAGCTATCGGGCGAGATCTTGCGACGACCGGAGAGATATTGGATGCGGCGGGCTGTGTCGTCACGCCAGGCTTGGTAAACACACATCATCATCTATACCAAACCTTGACTCGCGCGGTTCCGGGCGGCCAGAACGCCTTGCTGTTCGGTTGGTTAAAAACGCTGTACCCTATCTGGGCCAAGTTCACGCCGGACCATATGTTCGTATCCGCTCAGGTCGGGCTGGCTGAGCTTGCGCTGTCTGGATGTACGCTTAGCTCGGATCACCTGTACCTGTATCCAAACGGCACCAAGATTGACGATACTATCTACGCTGCCGCAGAAATTGGCCTGCGGTTTCAACCGACACGCGGCGCGATGAGCATCGGTGAAAGCAACGGAGGCTTGCCGCCGGACCGTTTGGTCGAAAACGAAGCCGCCATCTTGGAAGATTGTATCCGGGTCATTGATCGGTTTCACGACACGGCTGCTTCTTCTATGTGTCGGGTCGGGATCGCCCCGTGTTCGCCGTTTTCCGTCAGCAAGGATCTGATGCGCGACGCCGCAGTTCTTGCAAGAGACAAAACTGTCATGTTGCATACCCACTTGGCAGAAAACGATCAGGATATCGCTTATTCTCTTGAAACTTTTGGCTGTCGACCTGGCCAATATGTGCAGGACCTAGAGTGGGTCGGCTCCGATGTTTGGCTTGCCCATTGCGTCAAGCTGGATCAGAGCGAAATTGATCTTTTTGCTGCAACCCGAACCGGTGTTGCCCATTGCCCCTGTTCAAACTGTCGGCTGGGATCGGGGATTGCGCCCATTCGTG
>DRFG01000006.1 GCA_011050655.1 Roseobacter sp. | reverse complement strand
TGGCAATCTCCAAGCACCTGCCACCGCCGAAGCCGTCTTGACTGCCATCGGGAAGGCCCGCAATGCCCTTTGACCGCGATGCCCTTGCGGATGCTGTCGCCGTTCACGGCACAGTTGCACGTATTGTGCTGGTACACGTCAAAGGATCGGCCCCACGCCCCGCAGGCACGTCGATGTTGGTTTGGCCGGGCGGTAGCAGTGGCACAATCGGCGGCGGCCAATTGGAACTACAATCCATGAAAACCGCTGCTGCGATGCTCCAGAGTGGACCAACAATCACGATAGCGCGTACGGCTTTGGGCCCATCGCTGAACCAATGCTGCGGCGGGGCCGTGACAGTCGTGACCGAGGTTTTCGATTCGCAAAGGTTGGAGGAACTGCAGAGCGATTTTCCCGGCATCTATCTGCGTCAGGTCGAGGCCGACGCTCCCGCCCTGCCCGCCACCCTTCGTGCAAAGTTGCGACGGGCGAACGCTGCAGACGTACCGCTTTCCATCACCCTGCAAGATGGTTGGCTGGCAGAAGCAATGTGGCATCCCAGCAGACAGGTCATGATCTATGGTGCGGGTCACGTTGGCAGCGCCTTGGCGCGCATCCTTGCCCCGCTGCCGCAGTTTCGCACGGTGCTCGCCGACCCGCGTGCAGGATACCTGGATAACTTTCCGGTCGGGATAACCACTGTCGCAGGCCCTTGGGCAACCGCCTTGGCCCAGGCCGAACCCGAGGCCGCCCATTTCATCATGACCCCGGCGCATGATCAGGACCTTGAGCTTTGCCACCTTTTACTAAACCGTGACTTCGCCTTTGGTGGGTTGATCGGGTCTGATACCAAATGGGCGCGGTTCCGCAGCCGTCTGGCCGCCTTGGGGCACCCACCGGAACAAATTGCAAAAATCACTTGCCCCATCGGGGATCGATCACTTGGCAAGCATCCACAGGCGATTGCCCTTGGCGTGGCGACGCAACTGTTGCACTTTGTACCCGTACATAGGAATAAACCCGCACGTATGGACGAAAAGGAACGCAGCGCATGACCGATACGCCCCTTTTGGCGCTTTCCGGCTTGACCAAGGCCTATCCTGGCGTCGTTGCCAATGACGATGTATCGCTGCGCATCGCCCCCGGCGAGGTCCATGCTCTATTGGGTGAAAACGGTGCTGGAAAGTCCACACTGGTCAAAATGATCTATGGTCTGGTCAAGCCGGACAGCGGCAAGATGGAGATGAACGGCACCACATTTGCCCCGCAAGAACCGCGCGACGCCCGCGCCGCTGGTGTCGGCATGGTGTTCCAGCATTTTTCACTTTTCGACGCGCTTAGCGTTGCCGAAAACATTGCTCTCGGCATGGAAAATGCCCCGAAGCTGCGGAGATTAAGCCACCAGATCCGCGAAGTATCGGAGGCATATGGCCTGCCGCTTTCCCCGGATCGCATCGTCGGAGATCTATCCGCAGGCGAACGCCAACGGGTCGAAATCATCAGATGCCTGCTGCAAGACCCCAAACTGTTGATCATGGACGAACCGACGTCTGTCCTGACACCGCAAGAGGTTGAGATTCTTTTCAAGACGCTGCGCAAACTAAGTGCCGAGGGCACAGCAATATTGTATATTTCGCACAAGCTTGAGGAAATTCGCAGCCTTTGCGACAGTGCGACGATCCTGCGATTGGGTCGGGTGGTCGGCCATTGCACCCCCGCACACACTACCGCGCGCGAAATGGCCGAAATGATGGTGGGCAGCACACTGAAAACCCCGACAAGGGCAGGCAAGACCCCGGGAAAGGTGGTTCTCGATATCAATCGGCTAAGCGCAAAGTCTCCGAGTGCGTTTGGCATGCCGCTGCGTGAAATCACCGTGCAGGTCCGCGCGGGTGAAGTTTTGGGCATTGGCGGGGTTGCCGGTAACGGGCAAGACGAATTACTGGCCGCACTGTCAGGCGAGGCACCGTGCGCCTCTGGGATGATTGCCTTTGACGGTCAGGATGTCGGACCACTGGGGCCAACCGCCCGGCGCAAGTTGGGCATTCTTACCGCGCCTGAAGAACGGCTGGGCCATGCTGCCGCACCCGATATGACACTGGTGGAGAATGCAATGCTTACCGGTGCTGCACGTGAAAAGCTGGAACGCAGGGGAATGCTCGACTGGCCAGCCGCCAAACGGTTTGCCGAAAAGATCATCGAAAAATTCGACGTACGCACCCCAGGATCTGCAAATGTCGCGCGGTCGTTATCGGGCGGTAACTTGCAGAAATTTGTGATTGGCCGAGAAGTGTTGCAACGGCCCCGCGTGTTGGTGGTCAACCAGCCAACATGGGGTGTTGACGCGTCAGCGGCTGCCGCCATCCGGCAGGCGCTGCTGGATCTGGCCGAAAATGATGCCGCTGTGATTGTGATCAGTCAGGATTTGGACGAGTTGATGGAAATTTCGGATCTGTTCGCCGCATTGAACGAGGGTCGTTTATCAGAACCGCGCCCCGCACAGGGACTTACGGTAGAGGAGATCGGGTTGATGATGGGCGGTGCCCACGGGATGGAGGTCGCGCATGTTTGAGCCATTACCGAACGGGGGTTTCACACCCCCGCCCCCCCGTGGAGTTTATGGGCAAAATGAAAGGGGCGGCGCGGCATGGTAAGGCTTGAAAAGCGGCCTCAGCCGAGCCGGGCCTTTTCCTGGGCCACTCCGATACTGGCGGTAATCGCGACCATGATCTTTGGCGGATTATTGTTTGCAGCATTGGGAAAAGACCCGGTTGCGTCGATCCAGACGATATTTTGGGAACCGCTGTTCGGAGATTTCGCCTTTTACTATCGCCCGCAGCTGTTGATCAAAGGAGCACCCTTGGTATTGATTGCCATCGGCCTTTCCTTGGGCTTCAAGGCCGGAATCTGGAATATCGGTGCCGAAGGTCAGTATATTATGGGGGCGATATTCGGGGCCGCAGCCGGGTTGGCTTTCTACCCTACGCAAAGCGTGTTCATCTTTCCGCTAATGGTGGTAGCTGGGGCGTTCGGCGGCTGGATTTGGGCCATGATCCCTGCAGTGCTGAAGGTCAGGTTTGGTACCAACGAGATTTTGGTGTCTTTGATGCTTGTCTATGTGGCGGAACAGTTTCTGGCATCGATGTCTTTGGGGCTGCTGAAGAACCCTGAAGGCTTTGGCTTTCCCGGCAGCCGTAATCTACAACAATATGCCTCGGCCCATAATGGTGAGCTGATTGCCGGTTCGGGAATGCATTGGGGGGTCGCCGCGGCCTTGATCGCAGTGATATTTGCCTATGTTCTACTGACCCGCCATCGCCTGGGTTTTGCTATCCGCGTAACCGGCCAAGCGCCCAAGGCTGCGCGTTTTTCAGGGGTGAATCCGACGCGGCTGGTTTTGTTTTGCATGGGAGTCTCGGGGTTGCTCGCCGGGTTAGCAGGGTTGTTCGAGGTTGCCGGCCCTGCCGGGCAGATCACCATTGATTTCAACGTAGGCTATGGCTTTACCGCAATTATCGTCGCATTTCTGGGCCGGTTGCACCCGATCGGCATACTCCTTGCAGGCGGATTGCTGGCGTTGACCTATATTGGCGGCGATATTGCGCAAAGCCAGCTGGGGTTGCCAGCCGCCGCCATTCAGGTGTTCCAGGGGATGTTGTTGTTCTTTCTCCTAGCCTTTGATCTTTTCACGCAGTTTCGACTGCGCTTTGGCCAAGCGGAGGTCATATAATGGATCTGTCGGTAATCAACCCGGTTCTGTTCGTCGCGGGCTTTCTGGTGGCTGCGACCCCGTTGATTTTCGCCGCCCTCGGGGAGTTGGTCGTCGAAAGATCCGGGGTTTTAAATCTGGGTGTCGAAGGTATGATGATTATCGGTGCCATTTGCGGCTTTGCCACAGCGGTCGAGACCGGGTCACCGATTCTGGGGTTTTTCGCCGCAGCGGTTGGTGGTGCGGTGCTGAGCCTGCTGTTCGCTTTCCTGACCCAGATCACGCTGGCAAATCAGGTCGCATCTGGGTTAGCACTGACATTGTTCGGCCTAGGGTTTTCGGCCCTGTTGGGACAGCGTTACGTCGGCGTCAAACCACCGCGACTGGCCGAAGTAAATTTTGGCCCGCTGCATGATATTCCGGTGTTGGGGCCGGTCCTGTTTTCCCATGACATCATCTTGTATCTTGGTTTGGTATTGGTTGCCGCCGTCTGGGCTGGCCTGAAATTCACACGCGCCGGACTGGTTCTGCGCGCAGTGGGAGAAAACCATGATGCAGCACATGCGCTTGGCTACAAGGTTGTGCGCATCCGCACCCTTGCGATCATGTTCGGCGGGGCATGTGCGGGGTTGGGCGGGGCTTACATCAGCCTGATCCGAGTGCCGCAATGGACCGAAGGGATGACCGCCGGCGTGGGGTGGATCGCATTGGCGTTGGTGGTCTTTGCAAGCTGGAAACCTTGGCGGCTCTTGCTGGGTGCCTATCTTTTTGGCGGTATCACCCAGCTTCAGCTGAATCTGCAAGGCGCGGGCGTTGCCATTCCGGTAGAATATCTGGCAATGTCGCCCTATGTTATCACCATCCTTGTACTGGTGGTCCTTTCAGCCGATAAAAACGCTGCTCCGGCGTCGCTTGGCCGCACCTTTCATGCCTCAAGCTAGAGGTTCCATTTTTCAAGCGCCTGCGAAAAGGCGCGTTACTCAGGGGACTATATTATGAAACTATCCACACTTCTGACCAGTGCAGCTCTTGCACTTGGCGTAGCGGGCGGGGCCTATGCCGATGCTCACGAAAAAACCAAAGTCGGCTTTGTATTCGTCGGCCCCGTCGGCGACGGCGGCTGGACATATGAACATAACCAAGGGCGCCTGGCCGTCGAAAAGGAATTTGGCGATGCCGTAGAAACAGTATTCGTTGAAAGCGTGGCAGAAGGCCCCGATTCCGAACGTGTCATGACACAGATGGCGCTGGACGGTGCAGACCTGATCTTTACCACATCGTTTGGCTATATGGACCCGACCATCAATATCGCCGCCAAATTTCCGGATGTGAAATTCGAACATGCCACCGGCTATAAACGCGCCGACAACGTGTCGACATATTCCGCGCGCTTCTATGAAGGTCGCGCTATTCAGGGCCATATCGCTGGCAAGATGACCAAGTCGAACATCATCGGCTATATCGGTTCTTTCCCGATCCCCGAGGTGATCCGTGGTATCAATTCGGCCTACATCCACGCCAAGAAGGTGAACCCTGATGTCGAGTTCAAGATTGTCTGGGCCTACACATGGTTTGACCCGGCCAAGGAAGCCGACGCGGCGAAGGTGCTGATCGAACAAGGGGCAGATGTGATCCTTCAGCACACCGATTCAACCGCCCCGCAGGCGGCCGCGCAAGAAGCCGGTAACGTGATCACCTTTGGTCAGGCATCGGACATGGCACAATATGCACCATCCCCCCGTGTATCGTCGATCATTGACAACTGGGCACCCTATTACATCGCCCGGACCAAGGCCGTGATGGATGGCACTTGGGAAAGCAAAGATACTTGGGACGGCATCGGTGCCGGCATGGTCAGTATCGGTGAGATTTCCGATGCGGTACCCGCCGATGTCAAAGAAGAAGCGCTGGCGTTGAAAGCCTCAATTGCCGATGGGTCGTACCACCCCTTTACTGGTCCGCTGAAAAAGCAGGATGGGTCAGATTTTCTGGCTGAAGGTGAAACAGCGGATGACGGTACGTTGGCCGGTATGAATTTCTATGTAGAGGGTATTAAAGGCGACATCCCAAAATAAATCGCGCACCGCGCGACGTGATCCAAGGCCCCGCCGCAGCGGGGCCTTTTTTTGGGGGGGTATGCCCTTTGAGCGAACGGAACATAGCCACCGTTCCAAACGGCCAATCAGCGGGATTTCGCAGCAGACAACGTAATCTGGTCCGCGCTTTGCAATCGCTGTATCCATTGCCCCGACGGCCAGTTATCATCATGGTTATGATCAAAGTTCATCACCTCAACCGGTCCCGCTCCCATCGCATTTTATGGCTGCTCGAAGAAATCGGGCAGCCCTATGATGTCATTCCCTACACACGCGATCAAAAAACCAACCTCGCCCCTCCAGAGCTAAAGCTCGTGCATCCTCTGGGTAAGTCACCGATGCTTGAGATCGACGGGACGTTGATCGCTGAAAGCGGTGCGATCACCGAAGTGTTGTGTAACCGCTTTGCCCCTGAAATGATCCCCGACCGGGATAGCGCCGCCTATTTTCAGCACCTAGAGCTGATGCATTTCGCCGAAGGGTCCGCGATGACGCCGATATTGCTTAACCTTTATGTCAGCCGATTAGGGGATGCAGGCGCGCCACTGCACCCGCGCATCACCTCGGAGCTGGACAACCACTATAGTTACATGAACAGCTTGGTGCGCCCGTCGGGCCATTTTGTGCAAGATAGCTTATCGGCAGCGGACATTATGCTTAGTTTTCCGGCCGAAATCGCAATCCACCAAGGGCGCGCGAATGATTACCCTGCCTTAAGAGGGTTTGTCGAAATGATCCATGCCCGCCCTGCCTATATCCGGGCCACTGAAAAGAGTGGTGCCAAATGAGCACCGATATCATCGTTATAGGCGGTGGTATTGCGGGTATTTCCGCGGCTGCGCGCCTATCCGAGCACGCTCAGGTCACGTTGATAGAAGCCGAGAAGCAGCTGGGCTATCACGCATCGGGCCGGTCCGCCGCGCTGATAGAGGTAAATTACGGTGCAGCTTCGGTGCAGGCCTTGAATCGTGCCAGTATCGCGTTTCTTCACGAGGGCGGTTATCTGTCACCGCGCGGCCTGATGATCGTCGCGAGACAGGAAGAGAAGGCTGCGTTTGATTCTGACTTGGCCGCAATGGGTGTAGTGCAAATCACCTCTCAGGAAGCCCTAGGTTTTGTACCGGTGCTGGATCCCGACACGCTGGCATATGCAGGATATCACGCAGACGCACATGACATCGACACGGATCGGCTAATGCAGGATTTTGCCAGACAGTTGCGGAGCAACGGCGGCACTATTCTGACCGGGCAACGCGTGCAGACAATTCGCCGGGTGGACGATAAATGGCAGATCGAAACCGAAAGCCAGACCTTAGAGGCTAAAACCGTGGTAAATGCAGCCGGGGCGTGGGCCGATACAATCGCCGGTCTTGCCGGAGTTGCGCCGCTTGGTATTGTGCCGCACCGCAGGTCAATGGCGCGGATCGCAGCACCGGGCGGGCATGACACTGCCGGCTGGCCGATGTTCTTTGGCGTAGGCGAAACATGGTATGCCAAACCGGATGCAGGTGCGCTGTTGGTTTCCCCGGCCGATGAAGATCCCGTCGAACCGCATGACGCTTGGCCTGACGACATGGTACTGGCCGAAGGGCTCGACCGCTACCAGTCGATGATAGCGACACCGTTAACGAAACCTATTGCGACCTGGGCGGGGCTGCGCAGTTTCGCCCCGGATCGGACATTGGTTCTAGGCCCTGATCCATCCATGCCTGATTTTGTCTGGTGTGCGGGCCAAGGCGGGTATGGGTTTCAAACCAGCGTGGCCGCGTCGCGTTTGGTGGCCAACCTGACCTTGGGCCGTGCCTCTGAACTACCACTGAGCGTGGTTGCCGCCCTGCGCCCGGACCGGCTGCGCCAATGACAGCCAAACTGCCCCCCACTGCCAGCGTCGCCCGACCAATTGGTGATACAAAGCTTTTTGCACCTGCGGCGGATCGCAACAAGGACGCGCTGTGCGATCTGTTACGCACGCACGCACCGCGCAACGGCTCGGCTCTTGAGATTGCGAGCGGAACGGGCCAGCATGTCATCGCCTTTGCCCACGCACTGCCCGACTTGTCGTGGCACCCAACTGACCCCGACCCCGCCCGCCGCGCCAGCATTGACGCCTATGTAGCTGAAACCGGCTTGGCAAATATCGCCCCTGCCCAAGATCTGGATGCAACGGCCGAGGGCTGGCATGAAACAGTGCCCGAACAGGACCTTATCTTTCTGGCCAATTTACTGCATCTCATCTCTGCGCCCGCAGCGGAATGCTTGATCTCGCAAGCCGCATACGCCTTGGTCCCTGGCGGGACCTTAATTTTGTATGGCCCGTTTATCCGTGACGGACAACTTACCTCGGCGGGGGACATCAAGTTCGATGCTGAACTTCGGGCTGCTAACCCCGACCTTGGCTACAAGGATACGGCGGACGTGGCCCGTTGGCTCAGCGATGCAATGCTTAGCCCGATTGATCTTATCCCGATGCCAGCTAACAATCTGGCATTCATTTCGCGAAAGCCATAATCATGTCGCCTTTTCCTACCCTTGCCCTGCTCTGTGCGCTGACGTTGTCAGCTTGCGGATCGACAACGACCACCTTACCGCCCGGAACGGTGACTACAGCCGAATTCGGAGACCGAAAACCCTTTGAGTGGACCGGGCGAGCTCCAAAGCACTATGCGGTGCACGGTATTGACGTTGCGCGCTTTCAACAGCCGCTGAACTGGGCCACGGCCCGCGCGTCCGGCGTCAACTTTGCTTTTATCAAAGCGACTGAGGGTGGCGATTTCATTGACCCGATGTTTTCGGACCACTGGAGCGGTGCCGGGCAGGCCGGTGTCGCCCGTGGCGCATATCACTTCTATTACTTTTGTTCGTCGCCTGAAAAGCAGGCCCGTTGGTTCATTGCCAACGTGCCCAAAACCGCCGGCATGCTACCCCCGGTTCTCGACATGGAGTGGAACCCGTTTTCGCCCACCTGTACCGTGCGCCCGCCCGCCGAAGTGGTGCGTCAGCATGCCGCAAGCTTTTTGAGCATCCTCAAGGCGCACTACGGTCAACAACCCATCGTCTATACCACACCGCAGTTTTATGCACATAACGATATGGGCCGCCTTCGCGGGGTTGAATTCTGGCTTCGGTCCACTGCGGCCCACCCAGCCGATAAATACCCCAACGAGCGTTGGACCTTTTGGCAGTATACCAGCACCGGCCAAGTCCCAGGTGCCGCCGGTGACATCGACATCAACGTGTATGAAGGAAGCGCTTCAAGCTGGGACACATGGCTGGCCCGGCGCCAAGTACGGTAGGTCAGGAACAATCTATCAGAGTGCAAGCTTCGATGTTGCAATTAAAAATTGAACCTGGCACGGTTTCCCAAGCGGAAACAGCAGGCACATGGCAGAACGTCGAAACTGGACCGAAGATGAAGTAACAGAGGCTTTGTCGCTCTATTTGCGGCTGCCTTTTGGCAAGTTCCATTCCGGCACCCCGCAGATCATCCGCATGGCAGAACGGATCGGGCGCACGCCATCTTCTGTGGCAATGAAACTGTCCAACCTCGCCGCGCTGGATGAAACGCTGCCGCAAAAGGGGCTCGCCAAAGCTTCTGCCATGGACCGTCAGGTGTGGACGAAGTTTCGTCAGGACTCGTCCTTCGTGCTTGCTGCCTATGAAGCGCAACTTGGAACGCTACAGCCCCTGAAACCTGGCTTTTCCGAACAGCGGCAAGCGAATTGGGCTGCCAAGCAATCAGAGGTCACCCGTCGCGCGGTCGTGCAGCGTCATGGGCAAAGCTTTTTTCGCGAGATGATCTTGAACAGCTATCGGTCATGCTGTGCCCTGACAGGTATCGACGACGCGAGGCTACTGATCGCCAGCCACATTATCGGATGGCAAGAAGACGACACGCAGCGGCTCAACCCCGAAAATGGCATCTGTCTGAACGCGCTGCATGATCGCGCCTTTGACCGGCATCTGATCAGTTTTGACGACAACTATCGAATGATCGTTGCCGATGATCTGCCTGCTGACACCAAACGCAAACTGACAGCCGGAGTCTCAGAGCGCTTACAACTGCCAGAGCGGTTCCTGCCCGCTCGTGCTTTCCTGCACCATCACCGCCAACGAATGGCCAAGCGGCAGAACATGCCGCCGCTCGGTTAAGTTCGGGCTTCACCCATCCAACCGGATCGTCGCATTTTTCGGGTCATAGGGGCTGTCCTCAACCACCTCGGCATCCCATAGCTGGTCGAACATCTTGACCTTCAGCTTAGCGCCCACTTCGGCACTTTCGGGTTTCACATAGCCCATGCCAATGGATTTTCCAAAAGCCACCGAATACCCGCCTGAGGTCAACCGCCCCACACGTTTGCCGTCGTGATACAACACTTCGCGGCCCCACGGATCGGCGTCATCAGGCCCATCTATCAACAGCGTCACGCATTTACTGCGGATGCCATGCGCCTGCATCGCTTCCTTACCGTGGAACTCCTTGGACAGGTCAACAAACCGCGGCAGGTCAGCTTCAAGCGGCGTGGCGTCGCGCCCCAACTCGTTGCCAAAGGCACGATAAGACTTTTCCTGACGCAGCCAGTTCTGCGCGCGGGCACCGACCAGCTTCATCCCGTGTTTTTCACCGGCTTTTTCCAGCAGATCAAACAAGTGGTTCTGCATCTCGATAGGGTGGTGCAGCTCCCAGCCCAGCTCTCCGGTATAGGCGACGCGGATCGCACGCACAGGTACCATCCCCAGTTCGATATTGCGCATGGTCAACCACGGAAAGCGCTTGTTGCTCAGTACAGTATCGGGGTTGGCATCCTTGATCACCTCTTTCAACAAATCGCGCGATTTCGGCCCTGCAATGGCGAAAACACCCCATTGTGTGGTGACATCATGGCATTCAATATAGCCGAATTCCGTTGCCTTGTCCGCAATCGCCTTGCGCAGAAAATCACTGTCATAGGCGGTCCAAGCGCCCGCAGACACAAGGTAGTATTCATCCTCCGCCAGACGCACGATGGTATATTCGGTGCGCGTCGTGCCGTTGATGGTCAGTGCATAGGTCAGGTTGATCCGCCCAACGGATGGTAACTTGTTACAGGTGAACCAACTCAGAAATTCTGTCGCGCCGGGCCCTTTTACCAGATGCTTGGTAAACGCAGTAGCGTCGATCAAGCCCACCCCCTCGCGGATCGCCTTGGCCTCATCGACTGCATATTGCCACCAGCCACCGCGCCTAAATGATCGACTAGCGTGGTCATCGAACCCTTCCGGTGCAAAATAGTTCGGACGCTCCCAGCCATTCACATGGCCAAACTGCGCCCCTCGTGCCGCCTGGCGATCATAGGCTGGTGATGTGCGCAAAGGTCTGCAAGCTGGGCGTTCCTCATCAGGGTGATGCAGAATATAGACGTGCTCATACGCTTCTTCGTTTTTGCGTGCGGCATATTCAGTGGTCATCCAATCCCCGTAACGTTTGGGGTCAAGCGATGCCATGTCGATGTCAGCTTCACCCTCAACCATCAATTGTGCCAGATAAAAACCCGTCCCCCCGGCTGCGGTAATCCCAAAAGAAAACCCTTCGGCCAGCCACATGTTGCGCAAACTGGGTGCCGGGCCCACCAGCGGATTACCGTCGGGTGTGTAACAAATCGGCCCGTTGAAATCATCCTTGAGCCCGCAGCTTTCAGCCGATGGAATCCGGTGGTTCATCGCCATATACTGGTCTTCGATCCGGTCCAGATCCAGCTGGAACAGATCAGCGCGGAAACTGTCAGGCACGCCATATTCGAACCGCGCAGGCGCATCCTTTTCATACACCCCCAAGATCCAGCCGCCACGCTCTTCGCGCACATACGATTGTGCGTCGGCGTCCCGGATAACAGGGTGCTCTACATTGCCCTCTCCCTTGCGAAATGCGACCAGCTCAGGGTCCTGATCCATGACGATAAATTGATGCTCAACCGGAATCGCCGGCATCTTGATGCCCAGCATCTTGGCGGTGCGCTGCGCATGGTTACCTGATGCAGTGACGACATGCTCGGCAGTGATCACGACCTGCTCGTCCGAGGGCACAAGGTTGCCGCCCTTCTCGATCATCTTGGTCACGGTGACTTCCCACGCCTCACCGTTCCAATGAAACGCATCGGCCTGCCACTTACGTTCGATCACAACGCCGCGCTGACGCGCGCCCTTGGCCATGGCCATCGTCACATCGGCAGGGTTTATATACCCATCGGTCTGATGATAAATTGCACCCTTCAAATCTTCGGTACGGATCAGCGGCCACTTTGCCTTGATTTGATCAGGTGTCAGCCACTCGTAAGGCACCCCGCAGGTTTCCGCCGTCGAAGCATAGAGCATATACTCGTCCATGCGTTCCTGTGTCTGCGCCATGCGCAGGTTACCGACTACGGCAAAACCCGCGTTCAGCCCGGTTTCTTCCTCCAGCGTTTTGTAAAAACGGATTGAATAGTCGTGAATATGCGTCGTCGCAAAGGACATGTTGAAATAAGGCAGCAACCCTGCCGCGTGCCAGGTCGACCCCGAGGTCAGTTCGTCGCGCTCCAACAGCATCACGTCGTCCCACCCGGCGCGGGCAAGATGATACGCTATCGACGTGCCTACGGCTCCGCCACCAACAACCAGTGCTTTGACTTGAGTTTTCATGAATCCAATGCTCCGCCGGAATGAGTTTCAGCGACATTTAGCAGCCCCAGCATAAAACGCACGGCCCAGCCGACCCATGACGGTACAAATGCGACCAAC
>DRFG01000005.1 GCA_011050655.1 Roseobacter sp. | reverse complement strand
GCACTGTCATGCGGGGCAGATACTTGTCTGGCGTGATCGGTGTGAAAAGATCCCTAGCCTTTTCACGTATAAGCGCCCCCTTGTTCTTGCGAATTGACAGAATTTCTTGCTTGAAGTTTTCGGGGAAAGCCGGGCCGATCTGTTCGGCCGTAAACGCAAACGGGATAGTCAACAGCAGCGAAAATTCATCTTCGCTCAGCACCGCGTCGCCTTCGTTGCGGCGTCGCGACGCAATATCGACAAGCTGTTCGTACAGGTCTTCTTCGATGCCGAGCGCAGTGAACAAGGGATGATCCGTGCCATCCCTGCCAAATGTATGGTGCAAAGTCTCAACAAGCGTCTGTGAAATCGCAATGGCCTGTTCGGCAAGTCCGTGTTCAACCACCATCGCTAGAAACCCGCGCTCCATCGCCAGGCCAGCCTGCGTAATGCTGCGAACCGGGGCCGCGAACATCAGGTTACCCCCAAGCGGCAAGGCCGGGTTGAACCGATCCGGATCAAATCGGTAAACTACCTTGTCTAGACCCTGCTCCTTAAGCTTCTCATGAACTTCGCCTCGCAAGGCTACAACGTTTGCCGCCAGCTCTGGGTTTTGTTCCGGATCCATCGGATCGGTCACCATGCGGCGAAACATGATCTCCTCTGTGCCGATCGCCTTTACCAGTTCGTACCACCAATCGTTTATATCCTCGACGGTATTCAAATCAGCTATGCCAGGATCGAGCCAATCTGCTTTCGTGCTGTCACGACTGTTCCCCGACCTTAATGTTTCGATTGCATCGCGGTCCATCTGCTGGGGATCCCAGAGCACGGTCTTGGGGCTGGTACGCAAGGGCATCAACAGGTTGTCCCCGACATTTCCCTGAAACATATACGACCGGCCGTGGGCATAACCGATGCGGGCGGCCAATACTGTCTGGTGCAAATCTGCCAAATCATGATCGGCGATCATAACGCGACCTCTGCTAGGAGATATCTCGCGGGTAAGCAGTTCGGCCATCGCGGTACGTTCGGTCTGGTTGGGTATCTTCATCGCTACCCGTGACCCTTTGGGGATCTCAAGGTTGATGTCGTCCAGAATTGCACTGCCATCGGCACTGCGAACCGAGATATGTTCCAGCTTGATTGTCCCCCGCAAGTGTGGAATTTCGGCTGGCTCTCCTTCGATATGTTCTTTGGCAATCATTCCTCTTGGGGCAAACCGTTCCACGACCACTTCCCATCGCACGGCCATGTCTTGTGTCTGATTGTAATAGGTCAGCAATTCTTTCCACGGGTTCGAAAGGTCCTTATAGGCCGCAAGCGCCGCGACCAGAGCACCCACGGTAATCTGCCCCTTGATCGCGAGATAACCGCCCACGGCATAAAAGAAAAACGGAGTAAGCTGAGTGATGAAGTTGTTGAGAAACTTCATGAAGAACTTTTTCTGGTATATTTGAAAACGAATATCGAACAACCGGCCCAACCGGTCAGTGAACGTCGCCAGCCGATACCGCCAACCACCATTCGTCCGAAGGTCACTTATCCCTGCCGCCGTTTCGCCGATTTCCGACGAAAACAACCGCACCTCTTTGATCCGCTCCTTATTGAGCAGATTGATCTGACGTTGCAACATCGGGATCAGATAGGCCTGAAGCGGGATCAGCGCGACACCAGCCAACCCGAACCAAAGAGATTGGACAAACAGAAACACAAGAATGATCAACATCTGACCCGCCTGAAACACTGGCTGCGCGACGGCATCGCCCATAAGTCCCCCCATCGGCTCTGCCTCAGAGGTGACCATAGATACCAGTTCGCCCTGGCTGGTGTTCTCGAAATAGCTGCGTGGAAACCGCATCATCCGCGCGATAAGGGTGTACCGAAAACGTCTCAGCAGCCGTTCCGACAAAATGCCTTTCATCGTGTTCAGACGCATTTTCAACAAACCGTGAGCCAGAACCGCACCAAGATAGGCAAAGCACAGAACCATGAGAAACTGCACTTGGTTCAGTTGAATGCCCCAAATATCTATCACATCGGTCTTGGCACCGATTGCATCGTTGATGATGCGTTTTGGAAGCTCAAGGGTCACATAAAGAAAGGGAAAAGTAATCAGCGTGAAAACCAGTAAAATAAGCTGGTCGCGGCGGGAATACTTCCAGATAAAGGAAAAGATTGATCGCTCCATGCGGCGCGGCTTTCGCTGGGGGACGGCACGGTGCCTGATAATGCGTAAACACCTAATGGCAAGGGCTCACCTATTCAACTGGCCGCTTGAGCCTTGCAGCGGCACGGCTGGGTGGCTATTCCAATGGAAATGTCCATTCAGGGAGGCTTTCTGATGTCCACCAACAGCCGTTTCGATAAATCTAAATTACCAAGCCGTCACGTTACAGAAGGACCGGAGCGCGCGCCGCACCGGTCATATTATTACGCAATGGGCATGACAGAAGAAGAAATCCATCAACCTCTGGTCGGCGTCGCGACTTGCTGGAACGAGGCCGCGCCCTGCAACATCTCGCTGAACCGTCAGGCTCAAGCCGTAAAAGTGGGCGTGAAAGCTCAACAAGGTACACCGCGCGAATTCACAACGATCACCGTAACGGACGGGATCGCGATGGGTCACGAGGGTATGCGATCTTCATTGGCCTCCCGCGAAGCGATCGCCGATACCGTTGAGTTAACCATGCGCGGTCATTGCTATGACGCGATTGTCGGTCTTGCCGGTTGCGACAAATCACTGCCCGGAATGATGATGGCGATGCTCCGCCTGAACGTGCCTTCGGTTTTCCTTTATGGGGGGTCGATCCTGCCTGGCAAAGCGCCCGAAGGCGCAGATGTCCCTGCTGATTTTGCCAATCGCGACCTGACGGTACAAGACATGTTCGAGGCTGTAGGCAACTACCAGAATGGCACGATGTCCCAAGCCGCGCTTGAAATTCTCGAGCGGGTCGCCTGCCCTACCGCCGGTGCCTGTGGGGGGCAATTTACCGCAAACACTATGGCCTGTGTATCCGAGGCAATCGGTTTGGCGCTGATGAATTCATCGGGCATGCCGGCACCTTATGTATCGCGCGACGCTTATGCCGCTGCATCGGGCGAAGCGGTTATGAACCTGATCGAAAAGAACATCCGTGCCCGTGATATTTGTACCCGTCAGGCGTTTGAAAATGCCGCGCGTATCGTTGCATGTACTGGGGGGTCAACCAATGCAGGCCTACACCTTCCCGCCATGGCGCACGAGGCGGGCATTGACTTCTTTCTTGATGATGTTTGCGAAATCTTCCGCGACACGCCCTATTTTGTCGATATGAAGCCCGGCGGGTCTCATGTTGCGAAAGACCTGTATGACGCAGGCGGTGTTCCTGTGGTGATGAAAGAACTGCGTAAAGCTGGCCTGATTCACACCGATTGCATGACAGCATCCGGACGCTCTATCGGCGAGGAACTGGATATGATCGAACGCGAAGCGGACGGCAAGGTCATCCATTCGATAGCGAGCCCCATCAGCAAAACGGGCGGCGTTGTAGGGCTTAAGGGCAACCTTGCTCCCGAGGGAGCAATCGTGAAAATTGCCGGCATGTCCGAGGACGACATCGTATTCACCGGCCCAGCGTTGATTTTTGAATGCGAGCAAGACGCGTTTGAGGCTGTTCAGAACCGCGCCTACAGCGAAGGCGACGTGTTTGTTATCCGCAACGAAGGTCCTGCCGGCGGCCCGGGCATGCGCGAAATGCTGGCCACGACAGCGGCGCTGTCTGGTCAGGGGATGGGCAAGAAAGTTGCTTTGATCACTGACGGACGTTTTTCCGGGGCGACCCGTGGATTTTGCGTCGGTCACGTCGGACCAGAGGCTGCATATGGTGGCCCGATCGCGTTGCTGAAAGAAGGCGACATGATCACGCTGAACGCCATGACCGGATCTATTTCAGTCGATATCAGCGACGAAGAAATGGCCAAACGCAAGGAAGCATGGCCCGGACCCCGCACCACCAATTATCAAAGCGGTGCCCTGTGGAAATACGCTCAGCTTGTAGGGCCAACATATCTAGGTGCGGTGACCCACCCTGGAGGTAAGGCTGAAACCCATGACTACATGGACCTTTAAAGGTCCCCTCGTCGCCTTTGGCCTGTTGACCCTAGTCGCCTGCGAAGCGGGTCAGGGCACCGGACCAGGGGCGATGGGGTCTGCCGCATCGGGTGCAAAAGCCGCTCCGGTATCCCGGGCGCATATGGCGGGCGGCGTCGTTCTGGTGGCACCCTCCGGCTTTTGCATTGACCGCTCCAGTCTCGAACCGCGG
>DRFG01000004.1 GCA_011050655.1 Roseobacter sp. | reverse complement strand
TTGCCGGTGTAGGTCGCGCGTGGGTTGGGCGCTAAGTGCGCTATACCTCGCAGGCAAGAACGAACTGCGGCCAAATACCACCCGAAGCCTCCTTGCAAAGCTCTGCGTCTGACCCTAGGTTCCGCCAAACTTCGACGGCAGGCCGATTGCGGCATGCGCCCCCATCAAAAGGACGACCTCCATGCAAGGCATTCAGCAATTCGTGCCCCTGATTTTGATCTTTGCGATCATGTACTTTCTGCTCATCCGTCCGCAGCAGAAGAAGGTGAAAGAGCACAAGGCCATGGTGGACGGGCTGCGCCGCGGCGATCAGGTTATCACAGCCGGCGGGTTGATCGGCAAGGTCGTCAAGGTCAAGGACGATGGCGAGCTAGAGGTCGAGCTGGCCGACAACGTAAAGGTGCGCGTTGTACAGTCAACCATCGCCACAGTCGTCTCCAAGACCGAACCGGCCAAATAAGCGCCCTTCGCGGCCACGTCTAAAAAAGGCAGTACCATGCTTCAGATTGATCTGTGGAAACGGGTGTTGATCATCCTCACTTGCGCCGTTGGCCTGTGGCTGGCACTGCCCAACGCATTTTACGGCCCCGTAGAGCAACATAATGATGCCGTTAAGGCGATCAATGTTGCGGGCTCCACGCCTGAGCTAGAAGCACAAAAGGCCCTTTGGCCCGACTGGATGCCGGAACGGCTGGTGAACCTTGGGCTGGATCTGCGCGGCGGTGCGCATCTGCTTGCCGAGGTGAAGGTCGCGGATGTGTATGCCAATCGGATGGAAGCGGCTTGGCCCGAGGTCCGTGATAGTCTGCGGTCGATCACGCCCGTACGTCGGGTCGAGGCCCCCGAGGGTGAGCTGCGCGTACGGATAGGCGACGCTACAAAAATGGCACCAGCGCTTGAAGCTGCCCGCACTTTGGCGCGGCCCGTGCAGACGATCACAGGTGCTGGTCAAAACGACATCGTGGTAAACGGGGCGGGTGACATTATCACCATCACCCTGACGGACGCTGAAAAACAAGCCACAGATGAACGGACGATGCAGCAGTCGCTCGAGATCATCCGCCGCCGTATCGACGAGGTAGGCACCCGCGAACCCACAATCCAACGTCAAGGATCGGACCGGATACTGATCCAAGTGCCGGGCATCGGCTCGGCTGCGGAGTTGAAGGCGATCATCGGGACGACCGCGCAATTGACTTTTAACCCCGTGGTCAGTCGGAGTGCAGATGAAAATGCGGCACCCGGACTTGGAAATTCGCTGCTGCCGGACGCAGAATCCCCGGGGGTGTTCTATGTCATTGAAACCGCGCCCGTGGTCACCGGCGAGGAATTGGTCGATGCACAGCCTAGTTTTGACCAGAACGGCCGTCCTGCGGTCAGTTTCCGTTTTGATACGACAGGCGCACGCAAGTTCGGTACCTATACGGCTGAAAATATCGGGGCACCCTTTGCTATCGTGCTCGACGATGAAGTCATCAGCGCACCGACGATACAAAGTGCGATACCGGGCGGTTCCGGCATCATCACCGGTAACTTTACCGTCGAGGGATCAACCAATTTAGCGGTATTACTGCGCGCAGGGGCTTTACCTGCGGGGCTGACCTTTGTCGAAGAACGCACCATCGGCCCAGAACTTGGTCAAGACAGCATTGACGCGGGGAAGATTGCGACCAGCGTCGCCTTTATCGCAGTTTTGTTCTTTATGTGGGCCAGCTATGGTCTGTTCGGCCTCTTTGCCAATATTGCGCTTATCGTGAACGTCGGCATGATCTTTGGTCTGTTAAGTCTAATCGGGGCAACATTGACCCTGCCAGGCATTGCCGGCATCGTGTTGACGGTCGGTATGGCGGTGGACGCCAACGTATTGATTTTCGAACGCATCCGCGAAGAGCTCAAAACCGCCAAGGGGCCGGCGCGCGCTATCAGCCTGGGCTATGAGCGCGCCCTAAGCGCTATTCTTGATGCTAATATCACGACCTTTATTATCGCCGTCATTTTGTTCGTCCTGGGATCCGGTCCGGTACGCGGCTTTGCGGTCACGCTTGGGCTGGGCATTGTCACGTCGGTATTTACGGCATATTTCGTCACACGTCTGATGGTGGTCTTTTGGTTTGAACGCCGCCGCCCAAAGACAATTACGGTATAGGAACCTCACGTCATGCGCCTGAGACTGATCCCCGATGACACGAATATCGACTTTTTTAAGCACGCCAAACTCACGTTTGGTGCTTCCATGGTGGCAGTCTTGCTGGCCTTGGTTGTCTGGTTAACCATGGGGTTGAATTACGGCATCGACTTCCGGGGCGGTACGACGTTGCGTACGCAAAGCGATGCTCCTGTAGATGTGGCCGCTTACCGTTCGGCGCTGGCTCCGCTTCAGTTGGGTGACATTTCGATTTCCGAAGTATACGACCCTGCCAGCGACAGTAAAAAGCATGTCGCCATGGTCCGTATTCAGGCACAGGAAGGCGAAGAAGCCGCGACGCCCGAAATGATCAGCCAAGTGGAAGGCGCGTTGAAAACCATAGCACCAAACGTGGTTTTTACATCGGTTGAATCAGTCGGGCCCAAAGTGTCGGGAGAACTGATCCAGACGGCGTTTCTGGCGGTGGCCGCGTCGTTGGGTGCAATCCTGATCTATATCTGGCTGCGTTTCGAATGGCAGTTTTCAGTAGGCGCGGTCGCAGCGCTGTTTCACGATGTGATATTGACCATCGGTATTTTCTCCGCACTGCAAATCCGTTTCGACCTACCGGTCATCGCCGCGATATTGACCATCATTGGGTATTCGATCAACGACACGGTGGTGATCTTTGACCGCCTGCGCGAAAACCTACGGAAATATAAAAAACGTGACCTACGCGAGATCATGAACCTTAGCGTTAATGAGACCTTAAGTCGCACTCTGATGACATCCGGCACGACACTGCTGGCGCTCATTGCGCTGCTGGTTTTAGGCGGCGATGTGATTCGTGGTTTTGTTTTTGCCATCACATGGGGCGTCATCGTCGGGACGTATTCTTCGGTATATGTTGCCAAGAACGTCGTGCTTTTCCTTGGGGTCAAGCGCGACTGGTCGAAGAAGGACAACAATACGGGTCAATACGCAAATATTGATGCCTGAGATGTTGGCAACTGCCGGATCGCTAAGCGATCTGGTCTGGCTATTTGTGACGGTGATAGTAGCGGGGCTGGTACGGGGCTTTGCGGGCTTTGGCAGCGCGATGATTCTGATGCCGGTCGCGGCGAGCATCCTTAGCCCAATCGAGGCGGTGATTTTTCTGGCCGCTTCTGAGCTGTTGGGTCCATTGCCAAATATGCCGGCTGCCCTGCGACAGGGAACCCGTCGGGACATCGTGCTATTACTGTCGGGGGTGCTGATCGCATTGCCGTTGGGCCTTTATTTTCTTTCGCACATGTCACCCGAACCTTTTGGCTGGGTCGTTTCGGCCGTGGTGTTGACCTTGGTGACATTGCTACTGACCGGGTGGCGTTACCACGGGCGTCTCAATATGCCTTTGATGATCGGTACCGGTGCATTGGGTGGCTTCATGACTGGTTTCGCAGGGATAGCAGGGCCGCCGGTCATCATGCTTTATATGGCCAGCAAATTGCCGATCGCCATTATCAGGGCGAACTTCATGTTGTATCTCATGGGCATCGACATTTTGCTGTTTGGGATGCTGTGGATCAGCGACATGCTGGTCTGGCCAGCACTAGCCCTTGGGTTGCTGATGGGTATTCCGAGTATCGCTGCAAACATGATCGGTGCCTGGCTTTTCGACCCGAACGCCGAAAAGCTTTTCCGCAACGTGGCCTATATTGTCATCGCCGCTTCGGCTATTATAGGATTGCCACTGTGGAGAGGATGACAGCATGCGCTTGAACGAGGTCGTGTATTCAGACGCAAAGCCCGTTGAAGGGTACGGACCCGGCTTTTTCCGAATCGGCGGCAAGATATTTCACGGTCCTATCCTTGCAGGCGCTGCGGGTACGGTCAGCTGGGGCGGGTTCGACGATCTCGGCCCTTTGTTGGCATTGGCGGGCGAAATCGACATTCTGTTCCTCGGTACAGGTGCCAATATTGCCCATATTCCTGCTGAAATGCGAAGTGCGCTCGAAGGGGCAGGGATTGGCGTCGATGTCATGTCGTCACCTGCTGCGTCGCGTACCTATAATGTGCTGCTTAGCGAGGGTCGCCGTATCGCTCTTGCGATGATACCTGTCTAGCATGCCGTTAAAAGTGACCGACTTGGCCGTGGCGCGCGGCGGCAGGTCCGTGATGAGCGGAGTATCGTTCGAGGTTGCCGCAGGCGCGGCGTTGATCCTGCGAGGCCCGAACGGAGCTGGTAAAACCACCTTGTTGCGCACGATTGCAGGGTTGCAACCGCCCTTGTCCGGCCACATCGCCGGGGCCCGGGAAACCATTGCCTATGCTGGTCACGCCGACGGCCTCAAGGCGATGCTCAGCGTAAGGGAAAACCTGGACTTCTGGGCGCAGGTCTTTGGGCAAGACGACATAGAAGCCGCTATTGCCGCTTATAAGCTTCAACCACTTCAGGATCGGCTGGCAGGGACCCTGTCCGCTGGTCAGAAAAGACGCCTTGGGTTGGCACGCTTGATGGTAACCGGACGTTCCATCTGGGTGCTGGACGAACCTACGGTGTCACTGGATACCGACGCGGTAGCGCTTTTTGCGGCAGCCGTCACCGCTCATCTCAACGCGAACGGATCAGCACTGATCGCTACGCATATTGATCTGGGTCTGGATGCCGGTAGCCTTGACCTCGCGCCATACCGCTCTGCGACCGACCTGCGTATCGGTGCCAGTGACGAGGCATTTTTGTGATCGCCTTGTTGCGCCGCGATCTGCTTTTGGCGCTTCGGGCCGGCGGAGGGTTTGGCCTTGGGCTTGCGTTCTTCTTGATCGTCACGGTCTTGGTGCCGTTTTCCGTTGGGCCGCAATCGGATTTGTTAACTATAATAGCCCCCGGAGTGCTTTGGCTGGGCGCGTTGCTCGCCTGCCTATTGTCACTTGATCGCTTGTTGGCTCTCGATTTCGAAGATGGCACGCTTGATTTACTGGTAACGGCACCTCTGCCGCTGGAAGCCGCGCTGAGCATCAAGGCGCTATCACATTGGCTGACCACTGGGTTACCACTGGTAGTGGCATCCCCCGTTCTGGGGGTCATGCTCAACCTCGCGCCCGGCGGGTTTGTCTGGCTTGTTGCCTCACTTGCCTTAGGCACGCCAGCTCTATCCGTCATCGGCACGTTCGGTGCGGCCTTGACCGTCGGCATCAAACGCGGTGGCCTGCTCATGTCTCTTTTAGTGCTGCCGCTGTATGTCCCAACGCTAATCTTCGGGGCAGAGGTGGCCCGCCGTGGCGCAGTCGGGCTTGATGCCGGAACACCGCTGACACTGCTGGCCGGCATTACCCTTGCTACCATAGGTCTCATGCCGTTTGCGTCTGCCGCAGTGTTAAGAATGACCTTACGGTGATCGATGTCATTTGCCCATTGAGAGCCTTGTAGCGGAGCGATAGAAACCAATTATGTCTTTGTGGGAATACGCCAATCCGGTGAAATTTTTGAGCCTCTCGGCTCGGTTGCAACCATTCTTGTGGGGGGCTGCCGCTCTAGGAATTGTCGTGGGCTTGGGGTGGGGCTTTTTCGCAACCCCTGATGACTACCGTCAAGGGGCGACGGTCAAGATTATCTACCTGCACGTCCCCGCTGCATTGATGGCGATCAACGCATGGTTCATGATGTTGGTCGCTTCGCTTATCTGGTTGATCCGACGCCACCATGTTAGTGCTCTGGCGGCCAAGGCGGCAGCACCGGTCGGTATATTAATGACGTTGATTGCCCTGATCACAGGCGCAATCTGGGGCCAGCCCATGTGGGGCACCTGGTGGGCATGGGACCCGCGCCTGACGTCATTTCTCATCCTGTTCCTGTTTTATCTAGGCTACATTGCCTTGTGGGAAGCTATCGAAGACCCCGACACCGCGGCCGATTTGACATCAGTTCTTTGCCTTGTCGGCTCTGTATTTGCTGTTCTATCGCGCTACGCGGTGAAATTCTGGAACCAGGGCTTACATCAGGGTACTTCGGTACCGATGGCCACAGGCGGACGAACGGTGTCCGACGTGTTCTTTTACCCGTTGGTGATCAGCATGATTGGCTTCGGCCTGCTTTTCATCGCTTTGGTGTTCTATCGTACCGGCACTGAAATCCGGCTGCGCCGTATTCGTGCGCTGATCGCGCGCAGCAAAAGGAACCTGTGATGCCGGACTTGGGGAAATACGCCGTTGAAGTCATTTCTGCCTACGGTATCTCGGCCGCACTTCTGGCTGGTCTGATACTGCTCAGCTTGCGCAAAGGGCGCAAGGCCCGGGCAGAACTCGCTCGGATTGAACACGATAACAATGCCTAGGATCGCGCCACTGATACTTGCACCTCTTGCGATCTTCTCTACGTTTATTGTGCTGGCTGCTGTGGGAATGCCCCGATCTGATCCTGCGGGGTCGCCCCCAATACCTGTGGGCAGACCGGCTCCGGCCTTGCCAGAGCAGACGCTAGACGGTTTCCCGGGAGTCCCCGACGACGTATTTACTACCAGTGAGGTAACCATAGTCAATTTCTGGGCCAGCTGGTGTCCGCCCTGTCGTGCTGAACACCCGCAGCTTTTGCAAATGCAGGCCGACGGGTTTTCAATTATAGGTGTTAATTTTAAAGACACCGCTGCCGCCGCCTCCAGATATCTGAGGGACGACGGCAACCCGTTCAGAGGCATCGCCTTTGATCCGCAGGGCCGCGCATCGATTAACTGGGGTGTGACCGCGCCACCGGAAACCTTTATCGTCGACGGCAATGGCACCGTACTTTACCGATTTTCCGGGCCATTGGTTGGTAGCGACTACGAACAACGGTTCTTACCCGAACTCAACAAAGCTCTGTCGCGCTGACCTACAATTCCAAATGGTCTAAAATCCTCGCCGAAGGCACGCTTGTACAGAACGGTGCCTACAGTTTAGGGAAATATGTTTACCCAGTGGTGCGACCATACGGCGTGTGCGGTCTGAACAGTAATGTATAGTCTACATGCCCCGTTCGGTGGCAGCGGTCCTTACCATCCAAACCAATGTTGTACGCGAGAACGAAGTTAGGGTCAGCTTCCATGGCTGTCCGGCCCCGCATGGTTTCTATACGGATTCAGGACAAGGTGCGGTTGGCCATTCGAAGTTTTACGTGGCGATGTGCCATTTGCATCAATAACAGCGTTCACTTGCTGCCGAAAGTTGCTGAAAAGCGGTGACGTGACCACGTCTACTGCTTTATCAAAGCGCAAGGTGACTGACCACATGCCATAACCTGCGGTCCTGGCAGCTTTCACAACGCCTTGGAAAGGTTGGCCTAAGTAGCGTCCCGATACGCGATCGCCTGGGGTCCAACTTTGCTTTGTCTCGCCCGCCATGGCGTTAAGGGTATTCCAATCGCGGGCACCCCACTGGTGTGCGACCATTTCAAGAGTGGCAGCATGCGCAACCGGATAGCCTATGCTAATCAAGTCTACACGTAATCGTTTTGCTTGAGACTTCAGAAAATCCGTCGAAGGTAGCTTGTTGTCCATATCAACACTCCAGGTCTCGCAAAGTCAAAAGGGGTCCGCATTGCCTGATAATAGCGAGATTGGGCGTGTTGAAAAAAAAGGGCTTCACCTAAATGCGAACGGCAGGGGCCTCTCCCTTGAGGATATATGACCAGATAACGCTAAAACTGCAATGGGGCGCATATAAGAAAGTGTGAAATGCCTTCGGCGAGGATTTTAGACCATTTGGAACTGGCAGGGGGCGTGCCAATCTGGAACGCCCCCTTTTTCCATTAACCGTCGATGCGGGCCGCCATAATTGCGATCGCTTTTTGATAGACACCTGCCGCATTCCATTGCTTGATGACATTGAAATTTGCTTGCCCTTCCTGATAACCCACGCCGGGTTGCCAGCCTTTTTGGCGTAGGAAATTCGCAGTAGAGGCGAGTGCATCCGACTGATTATAGAAGTCGACACGCCCATCTCCACTGCCATCCACCCCAAACCGAAGAGCATTGCCGGGCAAGAATTGAGTATGGCCAAGTTCGCCGTGTTTGGCACCTTTGGTGGCACCTGTAATTGCCCCGGCGTCGACCAGTTTCAACGCGCCTATCGCGTGTGGCGCAAAGAAATCTGAACGGCGGCAATCATAGGTAAGCGTGGTAATCGCTGACACCACTGATGTGTCCCCCATGAAGCCACCGAAAGCCGTTTCCATGCCATGGATCGCAATGATCACACCAGCAGGTATCCCGTAACGTGCTTCGATGGACTGATAAAATTGCGCATCGCGGGCTTTGCGTTTGCGCCCTTGTGCCACGATCGTGTCTGCACCACGTACCTGCATAAATTTGTTGAGTGAATATTTGAACGACTTCTGGTTGCGGTCCGCAGAGATCGTGCTGCTGGCATATTTTGCTGACGCCAAAGCATCGAGGCCCTTTTGACCGACACCGGCTGCCGCAGCCTCTTTGGCGAATGCAGGTTTCCAAGCATTGAAACCTGCCGCGTTATTGCCGCATTCGGCTGCTGCGACAGGACTTGCGGCAGCTATTGCCAAAAGGCATGCCGTGGCGAATTCATAAATTGGGCGCATAAAAAAACCTCTGCATAATCGAATAAACTTTCTCGATACTATCGTGTGCGCCGCGGGCTGCAAAGGGGGTGCCGGTTGTGAAAAAGCGAAGGGCACCCCATATAGGGATGCCCTTGCATTTAGGTTAACTGTCGGGCTGACGCCTGACAGATCAGCAGCTGTAGTACATGCCGAATTCGACAGGGTGAGGAGTGTGTTCGTATTTGTGAACTTCTTCCATCTTGAGTTCGATATACCCTTCGATCTGGTCTTTGGTGAATACATCACCGGCCAGCAGGTAATCCATGTCGCTTTGCAGTTCTTCCAGCGCTTCGCGCAACGAGCCGCAAACGGTCGGGATATCGGCCAGCTCTTCGGCGGGCAAATCATACAGGTTTTTATCCATGGCTTCGCCGGGATCGATCTTGTTTTTGATGCCATCGAGGCCAGCCATCAGCAAGGCGGAAAAGCACAGGTAGGGGTTGGCTGCGGGATCGGGGAACCGGGCCTCGACGCGCTTGGCTTTGGGGCTTTCTGTCCACGGGATACGGACGCAGCCAGAGCGGTTGCGGGCGGAGTATGCGCGCAGAACGGGGGCTTCGAAACCAGGTATCAGGCGCTTGTAGCTGTTGGTCGCCGGGTTGGTGAACGCGTTCAGCGATTTTGCGTGGGACAAGATGCCGCCAATAAACCAAAGTGCTTCTTGGCTAAGATCGGCGTATTTGTCGCCGGCGAACAAGGGTTTGCCATCTTTCCAGATCGACATATTCACGTGCATGCCAGACCCGTTGTCGCCGTAGATCGGCTTGGGCATGAATGTCGCGGATTTGCCATAAGCGTGGGCCACGTTGTGGATCACATACTTGTACTTTTGCATTTCGTCTGCTTGATGCGTCAACGTGCCGAAAATCAGACCAAGTTCATGCTGGCAAGACGCCACTTCGTGGTGGTGCTTGTCGACCTTCATGCCAAGACGCTTCATTGTCGACAGCATTTCGGCGCGCAGGTCTTGCGCTTCGTCTATAGGGTTTACTGGGAAATACCCACCCTTTAGGCCCGGGCGGTGACCCATATTGCCCATTTCATAGTCGGTGTCAGAATTCCAAGACGCGTCGGATGCGTCAACCTCATAGGAAACCTTGTTAATGGTGTTGGAAAACTTGACGTTGTCGAACAGAAAGAACTCCGCTTCTGGGCCCATGTAAGCCGTGTCGCCGATGCCAGAGGACTTCAAATAGGCCTCTGCCTTTTGCGCCGTGCCGCGGGGGTCACGATCATAGGCTTCGCCGGTGTCTGGCTCAACGATAGAGCAATGCACGCAGATCGTTTTTTCGGCATAGAAAGGGTCCACATAGGCGGTGTCCGTGTCCAGCATCAACTTCATGTCCGAGGCTTCAATGCTTTTCCAGCCCGCAATCGAAGAGCCATCGAACATAAAGCCTTCTTCGATAAAGTCTTCATCGACCAAATCGGAGACAATCGTGACGTGCTGCAATTTACCGCGAGTATCGGTAAAGCGAACATCAACGTATTCGATGTCTTCGTCCTTGATCTTTTTCAGGAAGTCCTTGGTGCTCATTTGGATAATATCCTTTTTCTTTAATCTCAGAATTCTACAGCGCGTCTGAACCGGTTTCGCCGGTGCGGATGCGGATTGTCTGTTCGACGGGGCTGACAAAAATCTTGCCATCACCAATTTTTTCGGTTTTCGCAGCGTTTACGATCGCTTCGATGGCGGCGTCTACCTGATCATCATCAAGAACGATCTCGATTTTTACCTTAGGCAGAAAGTCGACGACGTATTCAGCGCCACGGTACAGCTCTGTGTGACCTTTCTGACGGCCAAAGCCTTTGACCTCGATCACACTGAGACCCTGAACGCCAACTTCCTGAAGCGCCTCTTTGACTTCATCAAGCTTGAACGGCTTGATCACAGCTTCGATCTTTTTCATTTGAGGCCTCCCTGCCAGACACGGTGTCCAATTGTATTACATCAGCGTCATTTCACTGTGCAGGCTGACGGTCTAGCAACCGCAGTCGGAAGTCCACATATGGCGCTAAAAAATCAGTATATCTGCATGAATCTTAGGCTATTAGATTAAAAAATGAGCAGTTTGAAAACTTGTGAATACCGGTGTTGTGATTGCTCCTTGAGCCTGCTGCCCCTTAGGGTGTTTTTACGAGCAGATTAGAAAAGGAATTTAGTGTGAAGCCGAGTCGGATTGTTCGTGAGACGATTGATATCGAGGTGCTGGATAAGCAGCAGGGTCATAAGTATGAACATGGTCACGCGCTTGTGGTTAGTGGTGCATCTGGGCGCACCGGGGCAAGCCGGCTTGCGGCTAAGGCGGCGTTGCGGATAGGGGCGGGGGCGGTAACCCTAGCGGTCCCCCCTACAGCGCAGCTTGAGGTTTCGATGCATATCACGGCTCTGATGCAGCAACGCGTTTCCGACGCCGACACCTTGCGCGGCATATTATCAGACGATCGGATATCAAGTGTGTGTATCGGGCCGGGTCTTGGCGTCGATGCACCACACCCAGAGCTGGTGCAAGCCGTTCTCGAAAGCGGAAAGCAATGTGTGCTTGACGCTGACGCGCTAACCATATTGGCGCAAAACGAACCGTTGAAAAAACTGTTGGGGCCGCATTGTGTGCTGACGCCTCACGCCGGAGAGTTCCAACGATTGTTTGGGCGGGGGAACCACGCTGCGCATGCAATGAGCGAATCAGATGACAAGGCGCACATCTGTCTGGCAAGCGCCCGAAAGGCAGGGGCCATCGTGCTGTATAAAGGTGCAATTACTGCCATTGCTCATCCCGACGGACGGATGGCCATGCACCACGCATTGCGGGAACGTGCCGCGCCATGGCTCGCTACAGCGGGGGCGGGGGACGTACTGGCGGGGATGATTGCCGGACTGATCGCGCGGAGCATTGAGCCCTTTACGGCGGCGCAATATGCGACCTGGTTGCATGTCGAGGCAGCGCGAAGCTTCGGGCCGGGGCTGATTGCTGAAGATTTGACCGAAGAGCTACCTAAGGTATTTCGTGAGCTGGGCTTATAACCCAAGGCCATTCCGGTTCAGGGGTGGTCGTTTAAAAACTATCCATCTCTAGTGTTTTTACCTCTCGCCACCAGCGAACTTGTTTGATAATGAGCCATTAATGCGGGTGTGGCGGAATTGGTAGACGCACCAGATTTAGGTTCTGGCGCCTATGGCGTGGGGGTTCGAGTCCCTTCACCCGCACCA
>DRFG01000003.1 GCA_011050655.1 Roseobacter sp. | reverse complement strand
CGCCGTCGGTCGCGCCGTGCGCTCATGGGTTGGAAGGCAACGCCAACATGTGCTTCGCAATAGGGTTTACCCTGCTGTACCGGAAGACCACAAAACCAGAAATCTTCAGTTGCCGGATCACCGACTGGCCATTTGCAGGTACGTTCGGTCAAATCCATCAAACCGATTTTCTTTGACTTCTTTTCAATCTCGCTCACCTTCGCCAAGGCCTCGGGACTGATTTCGTTTGCAGAAGGTTGAGGGGGCAGGGGCTGTCCCGCCGGGATTATCTTGGCCCGTGCGGGTAAGTTAGGCCGGGGCGCGGGTGCTGCCTCGACCTCGGGCACAGCAGCGGTTTTTGGGGCAGCCTTTGCGGCTGGCTTTGGTTTGGGCTCCACCTTAGGGGTTGTAGGGGCAGGAGCAGCAGCCGCACCGGCAGCAGTACGATTGGAAAGGCCCAGTCGGTGCACCTTGCCAATAACGGCATTGCGCGTCACGCCACCCAATTCCTTGGCGATCTGGCTGGCCGATTGGCCTTCGCCCCACATTTTCTTCAAGATCTCTACGCGGTCATCGGTCCAAGACATTTGGCGTCCTCAGCTAAAAAGCGGCCCCATGTCGGACCGCCTTGGAAAATTCTCAAGTCCCTATACTAATCACTGACAGCTTGGGTGCAAGGCGCGAAGCAGAGATTGAAGGCCACGAGCGCCAAACGACCCCGGAAAACCACACGATAGCGGGTGTGAATGACGTTTCTCGCGACCAAATGACAGCAGGCTGGCAAATCATACTTTGCAAATTGCCGAATTCTCTATAAACCATCTTTCATGATCAATTCTCCACGTCATATTTTGCGACGACGCTAGGCCTGGTAGGCTGAACCTACCCTAAAACGGGTTGGACCTGATCTTTTTGCGATATTATTATGTCGCATCCCTGCAAATCCCATTGACCCCTGCTGTGACACATGGCCTTTTGTGCCTTTGACGCGGCCCCTGCTAAAGGATGATCCCGATGATCCCATCTGTTCTGCCAACCTATTCTCGTGCGCCTCTCAGCTTCATAACGGGCGAAGGCTCGTGGCTGATCGAAGAGGACGGCCGTCGTTTTCTGGATCTTGGAGCAGGTATCGCGGTGAACGCACTTGGTCATGCCAATCCTGCACTGGTTGCCGCGCTGACGGAACAGGCGGGCAAGCTGTGGCATACATCGAACCTCTATCATATTCCCCAGCAACAGGCGCTGGCCGACAAACTCGTGGCCCTGAGCTTTGCGGACACGGTGTTTTTCACCAACTCCGGCACGGAATCATGTGAACTCGCCGTCAAGATGGCGCGCAAACACTTTTATGACAAAGACCAACCCGAACGGATCGAGATCATTACATTCTCAGGGTCTTTTCACGGACGTTCCTCGGCGGGCATCGCTGCTGCCGGGTCCGAGAAAATGACTAAGGGTTTCGGCCCGCTTCTGCCGGGATTCAAACATGTCGAATTCGGCGGTCACGAAGCGTTGACAGACGCAATCTCTCCGACAACCGCCGCGATCCTGATCGAACCTGTCCAAGGCGAAGGCGGTATACGCACCGTCCCGGATCAATGCCTCAAAGGGTTGCGGGATCTTTGCGATCAACATGATATCTTGCTGATCTTCGACGAGGTGCAATGTGGAGTAGGCCGTACCGGCAAATTATTTGCTCACGAGTGGGCCGGGATTACGCCTGATATTATGATGGTCGCCAAGGGTATCGGCGGAGGCTTTCCGCTTGGTGCCGTACTTGCTACCGAAAATGCAGCTTCCGGAATGAAACCGGGTACGCACGGGTCGACCTACGGTGGCAACCCACTGGGATGCGCAGTTGGCAACGCGGTAATTGATATCATCGCAGACCCGGATTTTCTGGCCGAGGTGAACCGCAAGGCCGGCTTGCTTCGGCAAAAGCTCGAAGCGCTTGTCGGTAGTCATCCCGATATTTTCGACAGTGTCCGCGGCAGCGGGTTGATGTTGGGTATCAAATGCAAGGTAACCAACAGTGACGTGGTCACTGCAGGCTATGCCCAACAGGTCATCACCGTACCTGCCGCTGATAATGTTATTCGGCTGCTCCCCCCGCTCAATATTACCGACGACGAAATCGCAGAAGCCATCTCCCGTCTCGATCATGCCGCAAGCAGTATCACCCCAGCTTGATTTTCATTTTGCAAAATAAACTCCGGGGGTCCGGGGGCTGGCCCCCGCTTCTCAAATAAAAGAATACTCTATGAAACATTTTCTCGACATCAACCAAACCGCTCCCGCTGATCTGCGTGATATCATCGACGGTGCTGCTGCAATGAAGGCCGAACGCTTGGGTCGGCCCCGTGGCGCACCTGATGACGACCAGCCGCTCAAAGACCACATGGTCGCGCTGATCTTCGAAAAGCCATCGACCCGTACCCGTGTCAGCTTTGACGTTGGCGTACGCCAGATGGGGGGGCAGACCCTGGTGCTTTCGGGGGCGGATATGCAGTTGGGCCATGGTGAAACCATCGCAGACACGGCCCGGGTGTTAAGCCGCTATGTCGATCTGATCATGATCCGAACATTCGAGGAAGCAACCCTGCTAGAGATGGCGGAATATGCGTCGGTACCGGTAATTAACGGGCTGACCAACCGCACCCATCCCTGTCAGATCATGGCCGACATCATGACCTTCGAGGAACATAACGGTCCGATTAAGGGCAAGAAGGTCGTCTGGTCCGGCGACGGCAACAACGTGTTCGCCAGCTTCGCCCATGCTGCCAAAAGCTTTGATTTTGATCTGGTGTTCACCGGCCCCCCGACCCTCGACCCCGAAGCAGCCCTTTCCGGTCTCTATACAACCGAACGCGACCCGGACAAAGCGGTGACAGGTGCCGACCTAGTCGTGACGGATACCTGGGTTTCGATGCACGATCCGCAGTCGGCGCGCGAAAGGCGCCACAATCAATTGCGGGCGTATCAAGTGAACGATGCGTTGATGGCAAAAGCCAAGCCCGACGCCCTATTCATGCATTGTCTGCCCGCCCATAGGGATGACGAGGTGACAAGTTCGGTCATGGACGGCCCCCGTTCAGTTATCTTTGATGAAGCAGAAAACCGCTTGCACGCTCAAAAATCCATCATGCGCTGGTGTTTGGGTAAATGACGTCTGCGCAGCCGATCACCGTTGCGGGAGCAGGGGCGATCGGCTGCTTCGTCGGGGGGATACTGGCTGCGCATGGGCGCAAAGTCACCTTACTGGCACGCCCCCGTGTAATAAAGCAAATCAAAAGCGATGGCCTGCATCTTACCGATTTTGGGGCCCTTAGCCTTGATGTCAAACCCTCGCAGATATCTGTGACAGATCATCCGGATAGTCTGGCTGGTGCCGGTGTCATCCTTGTCACGGTCAAAACCGTTGACACGCGCGATATCGCGGCGATGATTGCGACATTCGCACCACAGACAGCGATTGTCGTCAGCCTGCAAAACGGGCTCGAGGCGGCAAATATCCTGCGTAAAATGTTGCCTGGTTTCGATGTCCGTGCGGGAATGGTGCCTTTCAACATCGTTCCACAACCCAATTGTACCTTTCACCGTGCCACCAGCGGGGAAATAGTCATCGAAGCGGGGCCAACAGTATTGGCGGGTTTGCTTTCTACATCGGAAATGCCGGTGACCGAAACCCAAGCGATCACCGAAGCGCAATGGGGCAAGCTGCTGATCAATCTGAATAATGCTCTGAACGCGCTATCGGGGCTGACACTGCATCGGCAACTTCTCAGCCGAAAATGGCGGCGTGTCATGGCAGCGCAAATGGTCGAGGCCTTGACGGTTCTGCGTGTCAACGGAATTAAACCGGTCTCGACCACACCGCTACCGTCACGAATGATACCGTGGGTACTTCGTCTGCCAACACCGTTGTTTTCACGTATCGCATCCAAGATGCTAACCATCGACCCCAAAGCCCGAACATCCATGTTCTACGACTTGGAAAACGGCAAGCCGACCGAAATTGATGCCTTGCAGGGGGCGATCATCAGATTGGGTAAAACCGCGTCAGTCCCGACCCCGATCTGTGAGCGGGTCTCGGGGCATATTAAACGGGCTGAAAAAGCAGGCGCGGGGGTGCCGCACTTTTCGCCGCCCGACGTCTAGTTGAACAGCGCATTCAGCCCCAAAAAGGTCACCGCTGAAATAGCGGCGGCCGCGGGGACGGTGATCACCCAAGCCGCGATGATCGTCAAGAAGTGGGACCGCCGCACCAGCTTGCGGCGTTGCCGCTCTTCTCTGGCGATCTGCTTGACCTGACCCGATGTTACATCGGGCCTGCGCAGCCGTCGTTCCATGTGCCATTCGCGATAGAATCCCACACCAAATACTCCACCCACTGCGATATGGGTGGAACTGACCGGCAGCCCCAACCAAGAGGCGATGATCACTGTGATCGCCGCAGACAGCGCCACACAATAGGCCCGCATAGGGTTCAACTTGGTGATTTGGCTGCCGACCATCCGGATCAACTTGGGACCAAATAGAAATAGCCCGAAAGAAATGCCGAACGCTCCGATCACCATGACCCACATCGGAATAGACACCTTCGCCTCTACGGTACCAAATTCCAGAGCATGCACGATAGCAGCCAAGGGTCCCACGGCATTGGCCACGTCGTTGGCCCCATGGGCAAAACTAAGTAAAGCCGCTGAAAAAACCAGCGGGAGACCAAATAAGATCTTTACTGACTTATTACGGTTTTCCATCCCGACCGAGGCGCGGCGGATCGCCGGATAGGATAGCCCGTAAGACAAGGCTCCTACGGTGAGACCGATAATCAAGGCTAGCCCCATATCCACGTGAATGATCTTTTTCAGACCTTTCAGAGCCAGATAAGTGGCGAACACGCCTGCCATAAGACCGATCAGGATCGGAACCCATCGACGTGCGGCGGCGATTTTGTCTTCCTTGTAGAGGATCTGCGATTTGATCAAGGCAAGGAATAACGCTGCTACTGCACCGCCCATAACGGGAGAGATAATCCAACTCGCGGCGATCATGCTCATTGACGACCAGTTGACTGCCGAAAGCCCGGCTGCTGCGATACCAGCCCCCATCACGCCACCGACGACGGAATGGGTGGTGGAGACGGGGGCACCGACCCACGTAGCGAGGTTGACCCACAAAGCGGATGAAACCAACGCCGCCATCATTGCCCAGATAAATATCTGCGCATCATCAACCGATGCAGGATCAATGATCCCTTTAGAGATCGTCGATACAACATCGCCGCCCGCCAATAATGCGCCAGCGCTTTCGCAAATAGCGGCGATAACGATGGCACCCCCCATGCTCAGGGCTTTGGCACCAACGGCGGGACCCATGTTGTTGGCTACATCATTTGCACCGATGTTGACCGCCATATAGGCCCCGAACGCCGCAGCAGCGACGACCACATAGTTGGAAGGTGCCTGGCCAAAGAACAAGGTCGCAGCCAAAGCGGCCACCACGATAAAGGCCAGAGCTATCCCAAGACCCACCATGGGTCGTGCCACATAGGTCGCTGCCTGTTCGACCCGTGAAATACGATTAAGGTCGGAATCCAAGGTTTTCCACTGTTGGCCGATAGGTCCGTCGGTCATCGTAGCCTCATTTGCTTAAAGCTTACGCTCGTCGCACAACAAGCTATTTTCCACAAGGCCACTTGCGGTTATAGATTCAACAGGATTTCCTTGAGATCCGGTTCCGATACAAGTTCCGCAGCCGACGTCGGCGTCATCCAGCGTCGCTTACGCAATTCCACCTCTGGATAATCATCCTTTATATGACGAACGCGGGTAAGATAGACTTGGGCGATGACCGGCGTCGTCATGCCTTCGGTTAGGCGCTTATCATAGTCATAAAATCCGATAGGCTCCGCTTCGATATCTGCCTTGGAAACGCCAGCCTCCTCCCACGCTTCTTGCAACGCGGTTCCAGCCCCGTCCAGCCCGTCGATAGGCCACCCCTTGGGCACAATCCACCGTCCGGTGTCACGGCTTGTAATCAGCAAAACCTCTTTGCCGAGCGGCGTTTCACGATAGCAAAGCGCAGCGACTTGCACCCGTTTCGGGCGTTGCCAAATAGGCAGGATCACATCTTCCCATGCGCGTCTTAGATTATGTATCATCTTTAATGTAACTGCCTGTACTTATTTTTATTCTTATAAAATTGTCATATACTAAAATTGTCCTAAAATCAATTTCTTAGGGTGGCAGCGCTGGTAAGTGAGAAAAGCGGCGGCCAATATTTCGATATATTACGCAAAGGGAAATAGAATGGCTCCGAAAGATGTAAATGCCGATATCGGCGTTTTCGGCTTGGGTACAATGGGCAGTGCCTTGGCGCTGAACTTGGCCGAAAACGGGTTTCGGGTTGCCGTTAGCAATAAACATGCTGACAGGATCCCCGTCTTTCTGACGCAAGCGAAAGAGTTGGCTGGCAACCTTGTCGGCTTCCCAGATATCACTGAATTCGTAGCCTCAATTGCCCGTCCGAGAAGCATATTATTCATGATCCCCTCGGGTGCGCCCATGGATGTAATGATCGATGCCGTTCTTCCGCTACTGGACGATGGCGATACAATCATTGACGGGGGTAACGCCGACTTTCACGATACGCGCCGCCGGTCGACCGCGTTTTCCGGTACGGGCAAGCACTTTGTGGGCATGGGGGTATCGGGTGGTGCCGAAGGCGCGCGTCACGGCCCGTCGATGATGGTGG
>DRFG01000002.1 GCA_011050655.1 Roseobacter sp. | reverse complement strand
ATATCTATTGGATATGATCCTGGGTGAAGAACGCTTGATGTCCGAGCTGTTGGCCGCCGGAGTGCTGGATAAGCTCCCTCCGGACGACCGAGCACGGGCGCAGCGGTTGGCAATGGACACCTTGCGCGGGATGGAACGTGCAGACCGCATGCTTCAAAAACACCTATCGAAATATCCCCCCCTGACAGTGCGCAACGTCTTGCGGGTCGGCGCGGTAGAGCTGGGTCAGGGTGGTGCTGCACATGGCGTGGTGAATGCGATGGTCGAACTGGTAGCGACCCATAATAAGCTTGGTCACCTGAAAGGGCTGACCAATGCCGTGCTTCGCAAAATTGCCGCTGATGGCCCCGAGGCATGGGCTGCTCTAAGATCCCCTCGCCTTCCCAAATGGCTGCGCGCTCCGTTGAGCGAAGCGTGGGGCCCAGAGGCGATAGCCGGAATAGAATCCTCGCATTTCGCGGGCGCACCCCTTGATCTGACTGCCAGGAAAGACCCCGAGGCTTTGGCGGTGGCTGTCGGTGGGGTGGTGCTGCCCACAGGGTCGGTCCGGGTCGCCGACGCAGGGCAGGTAACGATGATGCCCGGCTTTGCCGAAGGCGATTGGTGGGTGCAGGATGCCGCAGCCGCTTTGCCGGTCAAGATTTTTGCACCGCAAAAAGGCGAAGTCGTGCTCGATTTATGCGCCGCACCCGGCGGCAAGACTATGCAACTTGCGGCGGCGGGTGCTCAGGTCACCGCGGTTGATAGCTCCAAGCAACGCATGCAGCGGCTAAAGGAGAACTTGGCGCGGGTTCATTTGCCTGCCAAATCAATCGTTTCGGACGCCCGCGAGATCGAGGGTGAATTTGATGCAATCTTATTAGATGCGCCTTGTTCGGCAACGGGCACAATTCGGCGTCACCCTGACCTACCCTATGCGAAGGATGGATCGGAATTTGCCGATCTGATTGAACTTCAGGCCGATTTGATTGACCATGCGTGGCGTTCGCTTAAGCCCGGGGGGCGTCTGATTTTCTGTACATGTTCGCTTTTGCCGGACGAGGGTGAGGTGCAGGTTGATGAAGCGCTTGAGCGGCATCCAGACATGCGCGTCGACAAAGATGCCGTGTTGGTCGCCGGTGTCGACCCGAGTTGGGTAACGACCGAAGGCGGCCTGCGCTTGCGACCTGATTATTGGTCCGATCTGGGCGGAATGGATGGCTTTTACATCGCGAGCTTGCGTAAGTCCGTATAGATTAAGTGTCTGCACAAGCGCGAAATGCCTCCCCGGAGGTCACGCCAACGCCAAAATGCGGTGACTCGGGTGCGAACAAGGGCTAACATCCCTCAAACGCCAATAGAGCGTACAAGGGCAGCCGCATGATAAGTAAAAGATTCCATGCGCGAAAGACGCGCTTTTTGAACCATTGGCACGCGCGTGCGGCGACCAGAACGCGTGCGCAGGGCAAGGGATTCGTTTCTTCACCCGAGCCCCGCACTATTGGGTCATTCGCCCGTGGACGTCAGTTAATCGCTGGGAACCTGTTGTTCGCGGGAAGTCTGATCGAGGCAACGCCAGATCAGATCGTGTGGGATGTTACGGCTCCCGATCAGGAGTTTGCATATGAGCTGCATGGTTTTGCATGGTTGGACGATTTGGCAGCCGTTGGCGACATTCGCGCCCGTGAAACCGCGCAGCGGTGGTTATGGGGATGGATAAATGCCTTTGGCAAAGGACGGGGCCTCGGTTGGACCCCTGACCTGACTGGCCGCCGCTTGATTCGCTGGATCAACCACGCTTTGTTTCTGCTGCGGGGCACTTCGCAGGATAAAAGTGATGTTTTTTATCGTTCTTTGGTAGAGCAAACCGATTTTCTATCGCGGCGCTGGCATGTTGCCGCGCCCGGCCTGCCGCGTTTCGAGGCGCTGACCGGGCTAATATACGCGGGGCTTTCGCTGGAGGGGCAAGAGGCTCGCGCTGACCCTGCTATCAAGGCGCTCGCACGCGAATGCGAATCTCAGATCGACGAACAGGGTGGGTTACCGACACGTAACCCCGAAGAATTATTGCAGGTATTCACGTTATTGACGTGGGCAGCCGCGGCGCTGAGCGACGCAGGGCGGGGGGCACCCAAGGCCCATATGGCAGCGATCGAACGTATTGCGCCGACCTTGCGCACCTTGCGTCATACGGACGGCGGTCTGGCGCGGTTTCACGGCGGTGGACGCGGTGCGGAAGGGTGGCTTGATCATGCGCTGTCGACGGCAAAGGTCAAAACCAGACAACCCGATGGGCTGTCGATGGGGTACGCACGTTTATCCGCGGGACGAACCAGTCTGATTATTGATGCAAGCCCCCCGCCCGGTGGTCCCGCGTCATACAACGCGCATGCATCAACCCTTGCCTTTGAATTGACCAGCGGCAGACGGCCGCTGGTGGTCAACTGCGGGTCCGGTGCCTCCTTTGGCCCAGCTTGGCGGCGGGCAGGGCGCGCCACCCCGTCGCATTCCGGCCTTTCGCTAGGCGGGTTCTCGAGTGCGAGGCTGGCACCGGCGGATAAATATACCGGCGGCGAATCGTTAATTGCAGCCCCCACCTATGTGCCGGTGGAAATCGGTGCGATCAGCGACGGGACCCGTTTTCAAGGGGGCCACAACGGATACGTTGCTGGCTTTGGATTAACCCATGCGCGCCTGATCGAGCTGAGCCATGACGGGCGCGGCGTTGCAGGAGAAGACATGCTGCTGGCGATGGACGACGCCGACCGGCGTCGTTTCGATCGCGAGATGGACTCCGCTAAGCTCAAGGGAATACCGTTCGAGATTCGGTTTCACCTGCACCCCGACGTCGATGCGACTGTCGATCTGGGCGGTGCGGCTATTTCAATGGCCTTGAAAAGCGGCGAAATCTGGGTTTTTCGTCACGATGGCATTCACAGGCTGTCCTTGGAGCCGAGCGTTTACCTGGAGCGGAATCGCTTAAAACCACGGGCTTCATTGCAAATCCTGCTAAGCGGCCGTGCTATGGGGCATGCAACCCGCGTCAGGTGGTCCTTGTCGAAAGCGCAGGAAACTGCGATTGGCGTGCGAGATCTATCGCTTGACGATCCATATGATGACCAAGACTGACTAAAGGAACCTTCCTATGACCGACCTGTATCCCGTTTCCCGTGCACTTCTTTCAGTGTCTGACAAGACCGGTTTGGTCGAGCTGGGACAAGCGCTTGCCGCTCACGGAGTGGAGTTGCTGAGCACCGGAGGGACAGCAAAGGCGCTCCGCGACGCTGGGCTTGAAGTCAGGGATGTTGCCGACGTGACCGGCTTTCCCGAAATGATGGACGGTCGGGTCAAGACGCTGCACCCGGTGGTGCATGGCGGTTTGCTGGCGCTGCGCGACGATGACAAACACGTCGAAGCTATGGACAAGCATAACATCAACGCAATCGATCTAGTTGTCGTTAACCTCTATCCATTCGAGGAAACCGTCGCCAAGGGGGCAGGTTATGCCGAAGTGATCGAGAATATCGACATCGGCGGACCTGCCATGATCCGCTCTGCGGCCAAGAACCACGGCTTCGTCAACGTAATTGTCGATGTGCAGGATTATGCCGCCGTAATCACCGAGCTAAAGGAAAATGACGGCCAGACCCACTATGCGCTACGACAGCGTTTGGCGCAGACCGCATATGCCCGCACCGCGGCATATGACGCGGCCGTCAGTTCTTGGATGGCGGAGCAGGTCAAGGAAACCCCGCGTCGCCGGACCTTTGGCGGAACTCTTGCACAGACCCTTCGCTATGGTGAAAACCCGCACCAACGGGCCGCATTCTATACGGATGGTTCCGATCGCCCGGGCGTCGCCACGGCAACCCAGCATCAGGGCAAGGAACTGTCCTATAACAACATTAACGATACTGATGCCGCCTTTGAATTGGTCAGCGAATTTGACCCGGCCCAAGGCCCGGCATGTGCGATTATCAAGCATGCCAATCCCTGTGGTGTGGCGCGGGGCACATCAATGGTCGATGCGTACACCCGGGCATTCGATTGCGACCGGACCAGCGCGTTTGGTGGCATCATTGCTTTGAACCAGACGTTGGACGCCGAAACAGCCGACGCGATCAGTGCAATCTTTACCGAAGTTGTAATCGCCCCTGGTGCAACCGCCGAGGCGATGGAAATCTTCAGCAAGAAGAAGAACCTGCGGTTGTTGACGACCAATGGGCTGGCCGATCCGTCGGTTGCGTCGCTGACGTATCGGCAGGTTTCGGGCGGGTACCTCGTTCAAGACAAAGATGTGGGACGCATCACCCTGGACGACCTGAAAGTTGTTACCAAGCGTCAGCCCACCGATCAGGAACTATCGGACCTGATGTTTGCCTGGACCGTTGCCAAACACGTCAAATCTAACGCCATTATCTACGTCAAGGACGGGGCAACTGTTGGTGTCGGTGCCGGCCAGATGAGCCGGGTAGATAGCACTCGCATCGCTGCGCGCAAAGCACTCGATATGGCCGAAGCAATGGGGCTGCCAGCCCCGCTTACCCAGGGTTCTGTCGTGGCGTCGGACGCGTTCTTTCCCTTTGCGGACGGTTTGATCACCGCAGCAGAAGCCGGGGCTACGGCGTTGATCCAGCCCGGTGGGTCGATGCGCGATGATGAAGTTATCGCAGCGGCCGACGAAGCTGGGCTTGCCATGCTGTTCACCAACATGCGCCATTTCCGGCACTAAGCATTGGGACCCTTGTAATGCGTATCATTTTTTGGGCCGGGTTCGCGGCTTTCATCACCGACCAACTTACTAAATACATTGTCGTGCACGCGATGGAGCTAAGCCGGGTGCGGTCAATCGATGTTTTTCCACCGCTGTTGAATTTTCGCTACGGCGAAAACAGAGGCATCAACTTTGGCCTATTTGGTGATGGGGCTGAAGCGAGCCGCTGGATACTTATTGGCGTCGCGATTGCGATCTGTGTTGGTCTCTTGATTTGGGCAGGGCGTCAGCCTCTTGGGCTCTGGGCCAAGGTCAGCGCCGGCATTCTGGTCGGAGGGGCCCTAGCCAATGTGGTGGATCGCCTGATTTATGGTTATGTCCTAGATTTTCTGAACACTACCTGCTGCGGTATCAACAACCCTTTCGTTTTCAACACCGCAGACATTTTCATCTTTGCTGGGGCGCTAGGAATGGTCTTTTTCATTCCCAGTGCGAAGCCGACGGCCCAAAAGCCCCGCAAAAAAGGCCAGTGACATTTACCGCCTGACTGCGATAGTGATGAAAACACCTTAACAACTCCTTAAGGAGAACCGTCATGCGCCTTGTCGCCGCTCTAGTT
>DRFG01000001.1 GCA_011050655.1 Roseobacter sp. | reverse complement strand
GTGCTGTTGAACGGTGGTAAAGTCGCAGGAATACTGCTGGAAAGCATCGGAGACCACTTGGCCATCGGGATCGGGGTAAATCTAGCGCATGCTCCAGGTGCCGATCAAGTAGAAGCCAATGCATTACGCCCGGTCTCTATAGCCGACGAAACTGGGGTCACGATTACACCAATCGCATTTTTGGACGTGTTGGCGAAAGAATATGCCGAACTAGAACAGCAATTCCGGACCTATGGCTTCGCGCCGATCCGGACAGCGTGGTTGGCGCATGCCGCACGCTTGGGTGAACAAATCGTGGCACGCACAATGAAAGACGAAACCCGTGGTGTGTTCGAGGACGTTGACACCTTGGGAAATCTGATACTGCGTACGCCCAAAGGGCGTGTGTCGATAACGGCGGCGGGTGTATTTTTCTAACTTCAGCGGAGGGCTGTGAGATGCTTTTGGCAATCGATTGCGGCAACACCAATACTGTTTTTTCGGTTTGGGACGGTGAACGGTTTTTGGGCACCTGGCGCACTTCGACAGAATGGCAGCGCACGGCGGATCAGTATTATGTCTGGCTCAGCACGCTGATGCGGTTTCAGAAGGTCGAAGCTGACATCACAGATGTGATCATCAGTTCGACCGTGCCCCGAGTGGTGTTTAACCTTCGTGTTTTGGCCGACCGGTATTTCAACACGCGGCCGATCGTCGTCGGCAAGCCGGAATGTCGATTGCCAGTGGATGTCCGCGTCGATGCCGGCACTGCCGTAGGGCCTGACCGGTTGGTAAATACAGTGGCCGGTCACGATCTTTACGGCGGGGATTTGATTATCGTGGATTTCGGAACCGCGACGACCTTTGATGTCGTTGCTAGCGATGGGGCGTATATCGGCGGGGTCATCGCACCCGGCGTGAACCTGAGCCTCGAGGCGCTGCACAATGCCGCCGCTGCTTTGCCCCATGTGGATATCTCCAAGCCGCAGGCTGTAATTGGCACAAATACCGTGGCCTGCATCCAATCAGGTATCTTTTGGGGTTATGTTGGCCTCGTCCGTGAGATATGTGCGCGGATAAAGGCGGAACGTGACCGCGATATGCGCGTGATCGCTACAGGCGGGCTGGCCCCGCTGTTTCAACAGACAGTAGATCTGTTCGATGCCTATCAAGATGATCTGACAATGCACGGTTTGACCGTGATTTATACTTATAACAAGGATACCGCTTAGTCATATGAGCAGCGAAAGATTGATCTATCTGCCCCTCGGTGGGGCAGGTGAAATTGGCATGAATGCCTATGTTTATGGATACGGAAAGCCCGGCAAGGAACGACTGATCGTGGTCGACCTCGGGGTGGCATTTCCCGACATGGATACCAGCCCCGGCGTGGATTTGATCATCCCCGATATCGCTTGGCTGGAAGCCCGTCGCAACCAGATTGAGGCGATTTTCATTACGCACGCACACGAAGACCACGTGGGCGCGGTAGCCCATACCTATGACCGTTTGCGCGCGCCTATTTATACGCGCAAATTTACGGCAAACATTGCCAAGCGCAAGATGGATGAGTACGGCCACCCCGATGATGCGGTGACGACGGTCGCCCCTTGGCCTGCACAGACCACGGTTGGTCCGTTCACCGTGGGCTTTTTGCCGATGTCTCACTCGATCCCTGAATCGTCATCGCTGGTAATTGACGTGGCAGGTGACCGCTTGATTCACTCGGGTGACTTCAAAATCGACATGACGCCCGGTGTTGGCGAACCTTATGATCCCGCCGCATGGGCAGAGGTGTCCAAAGACGGCATCAAAGCGTTGATCTGTGACAGCACGAACGTGTTTTCGCAGCATGCAGGTCGGTCTGAGGCGACGGTAGGCCCTGAGATCGAAAAACTGCTTGGTTCGGCGCAGGGTATGGTCGTGGCGACCACATTCGCATCCAACGTTGCACGGGTGAAAACCTTGGCGGATGCGGGCGAAAGAGCAGGGCGTTCTGTTGTATTGCTTGGGCGTGCGATGAAGCGGATGGTCGAGGCCTCCTTAGAAACCGGCGTGATGAAAGACTTCCCACCAGTTGTCAGCCCGGAGGAAGCGCGTGGCATTCCGCGTGAAAATCTGATGCTGCTGGTTACAGGATCGCAGGGTGAACGTCGTGCGGCCTCGGCGCAATTGGCCCGTGGCAAGTACATGGGGCTTGAGATGAAGGAAGGGGACATGTTCTTGTTCTCGTCCAAGACTATCCCCGGTAACGAGCGCGGCGTGATCAAGGTGATCAACTCATTTTCCGAGATGGGCGTTGATATCGTCGACGACAGCTCTGGCCTTTACCATGTGTCCGGCCACGCAAACCGCCCTGATCTGGAAACGCTGCACGATGTTGTAAAGCCTCAGATCCTGATTCCGATGCACGGCGAACACCGTCACCTGCGCGAGCATGTGAAAATCGCCAACGCTAAGGGGATGAAGGGCGTTCTTGCCGTGAATGGCATGATGATCGACCTATCTGGCAACGAACCGAAGGTTGCTGAATATGTTGACAGCGGTCGTACCTATATTGATGGCTCGACCCAGATTGGCGCAATGGACGGGGTTGTGCGCGACCGTATCCGTATGGCGCTGAACGGGCATGTCACCGTAACGGTCATTCTAGATGAGAATGACGAAGCCTTGGGCGACCCCTGGGTCGATACAATGGGCTTGCCCGAACAGGGAAGGTCGAAAGCGTCGCTTGTTGAGGTCCTAGAGGTCGATCTGGGTCAGTTCCTTGGACGCGCCAACGCAAAGACGCTGCGCGACGATGACAAGCTGCACGATGGGTTAAAGCGCACTGTGCGCCAATCCGCAAATGACGAAATCGGTAAAAAGCCCGAAGTCACGATTGTGGTCAGCCGTTTAAGCTAAGACTATTTCGAGTATCTAAGAAGCGCCGCGCGGGTCACATGGCCAGCGCGGCGTTTTGCGTTGATGGGCCGGATTGGTCACCAAGCGTAGAATACAAAAAAAGGCGCAGAGGATGCTCTGCGCCTTTTTGAATTCAGACTTGAAACAAGAACGATTTACTTGCTGCGCTGTTCAAAGCTCAGTTCTATAAATTCGGGCGTGTGATCGCCAAGACCCACGACCCGGTTGTCATTTCGATTGTTCTGCTGACGGTTGTTATCGTTGCGGTTGCCATCAGTGCGCCCACCACGTCCGCCCCGGCGGTTTTGGTGTGGCTTGCCGTCTTGCGGCTTTTCTTCTGGTGCCTCAGCTTTTGGTTCGTGCTGCGGTTCGGCTGTTACCTTTGGCGTTGCCTCGGGTGTTGGCGTGTCAGCTACACTGTTTTCGTCCTCGACCTTTGCAGAATCAGGCTTTTTACGGCTGCGGGTCCGTGTGCGCTTGGGCTTTTCCGACTTCGCGGCATCGTCTGGCGTAGCGTCTTTGGATGCCGGTTTGCCAGCTTTGGTTGTGACCTTAGCCGTATCTTTGACTGGCTTTGCAGCGGGCTTGTCACCCAGCGGGTTCTCTAGGCGAGGAATCTCGCGTTGAACCAAATGTTCAACATCAGCAAGATTTTTTTCATCCCGAGGAACGCAAATCATGATCGCCTTGCCATCACGACCGGCGCGGCCTGTACGGCCAATGCGGTGCACATAGTCTTCGGCATGGGAGGGGACGTCAAAGTTAAAAACGTGACTGACCGACGGTACATCAAGACCACGCGCCGCGACATCCGACGCCACAAGAAAACGCAAATCACCGTTACGGAACCCATCAAGAGTTTTGGTGCGCTGACTTTGGTCCAGATCACCGTGGATCGGGGCAGCGTCATAGCCATGCTTTTTGAGTGACTTAGCAACGGTATCCACATCCATCTTGCGGTTGCAAAAGATGATTGCATTAGTGCATTTGTCGCCTTCGGCATCAATAAGCGCGCGTAAAACATTGCGTTTTTCGGTGGCTTCGCGGTCCTTGCGGGACGCGGCCAGCATCAGCACGCCTTGTTCGATGTTTTCGCCTGTGGTGGCCTGACGTGCGACTTCAACACGGATAGGGTTGGACAGGAAGGTGTTTGTAATACGCTCAATCTCGGGGGCCATAGTGGCCGAGAAGAACAGCGTTTGACGGGTGAACGGCGTCATCTGAAAAATGCGTTCGATATCGGGGATAAAGCCCATATCGAGCATCCGGTCGGCTTCGTCGACTACCATGATTTTCACGTCGGACAAGATCAGTTTGCCGCGTTCAAAATGGTCAATCAGACGGCCTGGCGTCGCAATCAGAACGTCTACGCCCTTGTCGATCAGCTTGTCCTGTTCACCAAAAGATACACCACCGATCAGTAACGCCTTGGTCAGCTTCAAGTGCTTTGTGTAGGTGTCAAAGTTTTCGGCAACCTGTGCGGCCAGTTCGCGTGTCGGGCATAGAACCAAGCTGCGTGGCATACGTGCGCGTGCACGGCCACGGGCCAGCATTGTGATCATTGGCAGGGTAAAACTGGCTGTTTTGCCAGTACCGGTTTGGGCGATTCCCAAAACGTCTTTGCCTTCAAGAGCGGGAGGGATGGCACCGGCCTGAATTGGAGTGGGTGTTTCGTACCCGGCCTCTTCGATTGCTCTAAGTACTTTAGGATTAAGGTTAAGATCAGAAAATTTTGTCATGTGTGTCCGATGATAGCGGACATGCACTTGGCCCGCGGCAGCATTCATGTCGGCCCGAATGGCCCAAGGGGCGGAGGGTCTCCGCGACATGTTCAGCACCGCTTACCAAAGTCTCTGGGGCAGGTCAAACGGATGCGCTAAAGCCCTGTGAATTCGGGGAAATGTATTGCCAGGTGTTTGGGCAGGTGCAGATTGATCTCCCGCAGCAGTCCATGTGCCTCTAAACGGTCTCGTAACTGCGGAGTATCAGCGCAAACCTCGTCGAAAAAGGCGCGAAGACCGGCTTCACCAGATTCGGTCTCGATCATCATGAACAAATCATTCATCGAAAGCCCACCTTTCTCATATGGTTTATTGGGCCCCAGCTCGGGGCGATAGCTGCCCTTGGTCACGCGATATCGATATGCGTTGATCCAGTCTTGCCAGGATTTCGCGTGGGCATGGGCCAGGTCGATGCCGGGTTGGCGATCCTCGCAGGGTAACATGTCACCATGCTGAAAGACGTTGTGGATGCGGACATGCACCGACGGCAGGCCTGTGCGCACAAAAACCTTGCCAGCCAGGTGGCTTAAAAAACCGCCCTTCAGATACTGCCCGTAGGTCGGGTAGATATCCGCTATAATGCGAGCACGGTCGGGGCCATTGGGGACAAACGCCTTGTAGGCGGACGCTGTACCCGAAAGCTGCTCCATCGGGCGAATACGGGTGGCGACAGGGTGAGCGGATCGTTCGGCCAGCAATTCGGCGATAGGGCGGTCCGCGACCAGAAACTCGTCAGCGTCCATGTGAATCAGCCAATCCACCTCGGGGCGACGGTTGTAGGCATGAGTTGCATTTGCCGTTTGCCGGACTTGGTGGGTGTCAGGCCGGTCGCGTTTGCGCTGCTTCCAGTATGACGCATCACAGGTAATGACCCGCACCTTGGGGTGGGCATCTAGCTGGGCGAATGCTTCGGGGTTGGGCGCGTCTAGATAAATATAAAGACGATGCGCCCCCGCAGCCAGATGATAGGCGGCGAAGGCCAGAATGTCGTGCGTCGGCGCGAGTATGGTCGAGGCGACGCCCCATTTTATTTTATCCATCGGTACAGCCTGAGCAATCACCACAGCGCTGACAAGGGAAATCTAGACCATCATTTCCTTTGTCGCGGTCAATTTCACATCAGGATAATCGCGATCCACACGGTCGATATCCCATTGCAGGCGTGTCAGGTATACCACGTCGCCGTCATGATCATGTGCGATGTGTTGTTTATTAGCTTCTGTAAATTTATCAATGGCTTGTCGGCTGCCGCTCACCCACCGGGCCGAAGTGAATTGCGAAGCTTCAAAGCGTACAGGTAGACCGTATTCAAGTTCGATCCGGCTGGCTAGAACTTCGAATTGCAGCTGTCCAACGACACCTACGACAAAGCCTGATCCGATCGCGGGTTTGAAAACCTTGGCGGCACCTTCTTCGGCAAACTGCATGAGGGCTTTTTCCAGATGCTTGGATTTCATAGGGTCACCTGCACGTACCCCTTGCAGCAGTTCGGGCGCGAACGACGGGATACCGCTGACACGTATCGTTTCGCCTTCGGTCAGGGTGTCACCGATGCGCAATTGCCCATGGTTGGGAATTCCGATGATGTCGCCCGCCCAGGCTTCCTCGGCCAGTTCGCGGTCAGCGGCAAGGAACATGACAGGGTTGGTTACGGACATTACCTTTTTCGAACGCACATGGGTCAATTTCATCCCGCGCAGAAAGTGACCCGACGCCAGGCGTACAAACGCCACGCGGTCGCGGTGCTTGGGGTCCATGTTCGCCTGAACCTTGAAGACAAATCCGGAAACCTTTGTTTCTTCAGGTAAAATCTTGCGTGGTTCTGCCGATTGAATTTGTGGTTCCGGCCCGTAGGTGGCGATACCGTCCATCAACTCCTTTACGCCAAAGCTGTTTATCGCTGAACCGAACCAAATCGGTGTCAACGACCCTTCCGCCATTAACTTGGCGTCCAGCGGCGGCATGAGCTCTCGCACCATTTCCAGATCTTCCCGCAACTTTTCAAGCAGTTCTGCGGGCACATGTTCCGCCAGCTTGGGGTCATTCAACCCTTCAATGGCGATGCTTTCGGAAACCTTATTGCGGTCGGCGCGATCCATCAGCTCAAGCCGGTCGCGCAAGATGTCGTAGCAACCGATGAAATCGCGGCCTACGCCGATGGGCCAGCTTGCCGGGGTTACGTCAATCGCAAGATTCTGCTGGATCTCGTCGATGATCTCGAACACATCGCGGCTTTCGCGATCCATTTTGTTACAGAACGTCAGGATAGGCAGGTCGCGCATGCGGCAGACCTCGAACAGTTTTTGAGTCTGGCTTTCCACCCCCTTGGCCCCGTCGATCACCATCACTGCGGCATCTACTGCTGTTAACGTGCGATAGGTGTCTTCGGAAAAGTCCGAGTGGCCCGGCGTGTCAACCAGGTTGAACCGAAAGTTCGTGCCCTTGTTCAGGAAATCAAACGACATGGCCGAGGCCGAAACCGAAATGCCACGGTCTTTTTCCATCGCCATAAAGTCCGAGCGCGTGCGCCGTGCTTCGCCTTTGGCGCGGACTTGACCCGCCATCTGGATCGCCCCCCCGAACAGCAGAAATTTTTCGGTCAGCGTCGTTTTGCCCGCATCGGGGTGGCTGATGATCGCAAAGGTGCGGCGCCGGGCGATTTCGGCGGGCAAAGCGGGGCGGTTTGAAGGGGTGTCTAACATGGATTGGCATATATCCACGCCCGATGATGCGTGCAAGCCTGCGCAGAAGGCGGTTCCATAGCATTCACTAGGTTTCAACACCCGGCAGGAGTATAGTGAAAGGTATAAACCATCGGGAAGGGATGTGGATATGGAACTCAAGAGTATAGCTCAGGAATTGGTCGCAGGATGCCGTGAGGGGCGCGCGGCAGAGAACCTAGATAAGCTTTATGCTGTAGATGCGGTTTCAGTTGAAGCCGTAGATCAGGGTAACGGGCGTGAAACCAAAGGCTTGGACGGCATCAAGGGCAAACATGCTTGGTGGGAAAACGCGATGGAGGTTATAGACGCAAAAGTCAGTGACCCGATGTTGCATGGCGAAGACCGGTTCGCCGTTACCTTTGAGATGAATGGTAAGGAAAAAGAAAGCGGCAAGGCTTTCGATATGAAAGAAGTCGCGGTTTATCATGTGGCAAATGGCAAAATCGCTAGAGAAGAATTCTTTTACGGCTGACTAGCGCATACTGGCCTTGCGCAGCAGTTCTGCTGCGTCAGGCCGGTCCAGCAAAGGCGCGCTTACGTCCAGACCTGCGTGGGCCAGATCGGAATGCCCGGGGATAACATCGCCCATGGCGTCAGACAGCTCTTGTGGCAGCACGGCCTTGGTCCGGCTGTCTATCAACATGGATTCAGCCGCGATACCTTCGGCATAGATTATCTGGTGGCTGTCGAATAACAGTTGGAAATAATCAACGAAACCGCCATCTTGCACGCGCACCGTGTCGCCGTTGACCAAATGGCGTACCTTTACCAGCAACTCTGAACGACCTGCACCTAGGCGGTCTTCACGTTGGTAGATGAACAGCCGGTGATCTGGACTTACGATTAGATCGGTATCATTGTTAAGGGTACCGGCACTGATGCATATGGGGGCGAATTCGCCTACGGCACGTACGGTGCTTTGACCGATCCATCTGACAGCCTGCACGCCATCATCGCGTGTAAGCACCATGTCGCCTACTGACAGGTCTTCAACCGGGCGTTGTTCGCCGGTGGCCATGGTAATCCGCGTGCCTCGGGTGAAGGAGACACAGGCGACCTGTGCGAATTTTTGGCGTGGGGTTGTCGTATCGATGCCAACAAGCCGGTATTCCACCTTGGATGATAGCGCATTCAAGGGGATCAGATAGATGTTCTCGGTATTGTTGTTGTCGTCAACTTCGACCAACAAGATTGCATCATTGGTTTGACCGTCAGAGGACATGAAGGTCAGGGCACAATCCAGATGCAAGGTCGCGCCGGGTGTGCCAGTTTCGGTATCCGCCGCGATGCTTAGCCGGTCTGTGTCATCGGTTTGCACCGACAGGCGCACAGGTTTGGCCCCAAAGGACAATTCGTAGACGTCATCCAAAAGCAATTCGGATGCAAACGAAAGCGTGTCACCCATATTCGCCCCGTCGGTCGCAGAAATCTGCGAGGCGTGGTAGACAGGCACGCTTTGCGGCGGGGCGGGAAGGGCGGTGGTCATGCTGCGGGTGGCCTTTGCGCGGTACCAAATAGGGTCGTCCTTTGAATGGAATAGGATTGTGGCACTATCGGGTCAAGCCTTAGGTCTTTTGCTGGCGTTTCCACGAAAGGCAATGCTACCACTAAGCCAATCATTCAGGGGAGAGAACGCTATGGATTTGGGAATCAAGGGAAAACGTGCATTGGTATGTGCGTCGTCAAAGGGGCTGGGATTAGGCTGCGCCGAAGCCTTGGCCGAGGCGGGGGTCGATCTGGTGATGAACGCGCGCGGTGCCGCAGACCTAGATAGTGCTGCCGAAAGGCTTCGTCAGGATTATGGTGTCGAAGTTACCACAGTGGTTGCCGATATCGCCACGGCAGAGGGGCAAAGCGCAGTTTTGGACGCGGCCGGGCAGATTGACATATTGGTAAACAACGCTGGTGGCCCGCCTCCTGGAATGTGGCAGGACTGGGACCGCGAAGATTTCATCAAAGCGCTGGATGCCAACATGTTGGCCCCTATCGCTATGATAAAGGCGTTGGTCCCACTGATGATGGATCGCGGCTGGGGGCGTGTGGTTAATATTACCTCGCAATCCGTCCGCGCGCCAATTGGGGTGCTGGGGCTAAGCAATTCCGCCCGAACCGGCCTGACCGGTTATGTCGCGGGGACCTCGCGCCAAGTTGCAGGCAAGGGCGTTACGATCAACAACCTGCTGCCGGGCATCCACGCGACCGACCGCGCCGACGCGCTGGACGGCGGTGTCGTCAAACAAAAGGGCATTACGTTGGATGAAGCGCGGGCCCAGCGGGCATCGACAATTCCTGCCGGTCGCTATGGTACCCGCCACGAATTTGGCGCGGCATGTGCGTTCCTGTGTTCGCAGCATGCGGGATTTATCGTGGGGCAAAATCTGTTGCTTGACGGCGGGGCGACCAATTTGACGATGTAAGGCGCTTTGCACTGACATAGTCATCACGTTTGCGGCAAACCGTCGTGCCGAATATGGTGCGGCGGTTTTTGCTCGACTACGACTTGGAATAAACGTGTATTCCTGAAAGGCACCCTTTGATGTATCCGCTTTTACTGATTGTTATTTTTGGTGCAGTTATTGTGGCGAGCTTGCTTGCAGCACCGCGCCGCGCCTCGATCGAAGGTTTCTTTGGCGGTATGACGACCCAAGGAAAGGCACCGGGACTTTGGACATTGGTGCTGAGCCAAGTCACTACTTGGATTTTCGCTCGCTCACTGATGAATGCGGCGATCTTGGGGTACTACTACGGGATTGCAGGTACCTTGGCTTATGCAACCTATTATGGGTCTTTCCTGACGGGGGGCTTTATCGTGGGACGCCTGCGCCAAGATGGGGCCATGTCGGTGCAAGGCTGGCTTGGCGTGCGCTTTGGTGCGGCGGGCAACGGGTGTTACAATTTGGTGATTGC